>JAUIKU010000016.1 GCA_030430675.1 Bacteroidia bacterium
CGCTATTTCTGGATGATCTAATATCATTTCTTCGAGGTGAAGGGTGGACCATCATTTCTCCTGAAGAAGCTTATACCGATCCTATTGCAGACCATATTCCCAACGTTACCATGAATAATCAGGGAAGGGTAGCTGCTATTGCCCGCGAACAGGGAACTCCAGGAAGGGATCTGGTTCAGCTTACAGAAGATGAACAGTATCTTGAGGACTATTTCCGCAAGAAAAAGGTATTCCGTTAGCCTCATGAGTGGAGCCAATAAGGTAAAGGAACTTGAACTGATTGAAAAAGTAACCCGGTTGATGGACAACGCCTTCCGAATCCCCGGGACCAATATTCGATTTGGGCTGGATCCGTTACTGGGATTATTTCCTTTTTTTGGTGACTTGATTTCTTATGGTATATCTAGCTCTCTGGTACTGGCCATGGTACGCAAAGGTGCCAGCGGCAAAGTGGTGGTGAAGATGATAGGAAACATCACCCTGGACTATATTATCAGTAATGTTCCGATTCTCGGCTACATTATTGACTTTGGTTATAAGGCCAATGAACGCAACTTTAAACTCCTAAAAGAACACTTTGACCAGGGAAAACATCAGGGACCGGGATGGCCTTATCTGCTGGGAGTGTTGCTGGTACTACTCATTATAATGACCTCACTGGCAGTGATTGTAGGCCTGGGCCTCATATATTTTTTTCAATGGCTTGGTTCTGTATCCTGAAGCTTACGGTATAGTACTGTGCGGACCATTCCACTACAGAAATCCTTCTCATCAACCCTGGCCAGTGATAACCGGGCAAACTGACCATTAAAATCCGGAAGCTGTAAGTTCTCCTGATTGGCAGCAATTTTAAAAAAACGATACATGAGCCATACCAGGAATCTCTGCCACCACGGGTTATTCCGGTAGACATAAAAGTCTGTTTGAATCCAATACCCCCCTTTGGTCAGCACCTGGAACAATTGGTCAATAGTATATTTAAAATTGTCTGCGGTAAATACATCCAGTACAAATGGAGTGACCACAGCATCAAAATTGTTGCCCATCTCCGCAAGTCTTTGTTCATCCCCGTGTATGAAATGGACTCGATTTATCCCAGGCACCTGACGTTTTTGGGCTTTGGAGATCATGGCCGAAGACGCTTCCAGAAAACATATACTGGAATCCGGATACTTCTGCAGAACAAACCTCAAAGACCGGCCGGTGCCACCTCCGAAAATTAGTATTTTCCTGGGACTGGGGAGATTGTTAAGAAAATAACACTCCGCTTCTAGCAATTGATTGCCAAAAACCATTCGGACCAACTGGTCATAAAAAGGAGCAATTCTGTCGTAGTTGCTGGCATTGCTCATAGCACCAACAGCGGTATAAAGAATATAGCGTCTCCCAGTACCCGGTACCTGTCATTTTCACTAAAATAACGGGGCCAGATGGTAAGGAGTATTAACGGTATCGACATACCGGCAATCACCCACTGACTGCTGGTAATTACTTCATTGTCTGACCATATACTGCAGGCAGAGATAACAGAGAACAATATTCCCAACAGCATGGTTATAATGGTTCTCCTGGTGGACTTTTTCCCCACGGTTCGGGAGAAAGACCCGAAATCTTGTTGCCGGTCTGTTTCGGTTTCGAAATAGGTAAACAATAGTAGATTGGTAAAAGCCAGGCAACCAAACTGGGCTAAGACCAACAAATGAGAAGCGCTGAAGTTTGTTTGCGCCAGGGAATAGGGGCCCAGCGCGATACCACAGGTATATACTAATGCCACCAATGGCTCCTTGTGGTAAAGGGTTTTATTTCCCCAAAGCACAATCGAGAGAAAGTATCCCAGTATGACTGCTGTTAGCAACAGTCCATATTTCTGGGTCGGTGCGGGTAAATAGAAGAATAAAACAACACCCACCGTGATAGCAGCGAACACCATCAGCCTAAATAGCTTATCAAACTCTTTATGCAATTGATGACGTAAGGTAGTAGCAGGCAGCTTACTATGAGAAGCATCCCATAAATGATCAATGGTATATACCGACCATACAGCTAATCCCAAAGTAGCCAGAACCACTGCGGGAAGTTGGGTATTAAAAAGTTTGGAAAAAAACAGTGCACATATCAGGGCCCCGGCCACTACATCCAGGCTAAGTGCATTGATGTATCGAAGTACCCGCATGCATGTAATTTGCCAAACCGGATAGTGGCTGGAGGGAGATGGAAACTCTGTTATCTAATTACTTGACAACGCCTCTGCACCTGCCACTATTTCAAGGATTTCCTTGGTAATGGCTGCCTGTCTGGTCCTGTTGTAAGTTAATCTCAGCTCTTTTAGCAGTTCTCCCGCGTTCTCTGTAGCCTGATCCATTGCAGTCATCCGGGCACCGTGTTCAGAAGCATTTGACTCTAGCAGTGCGGTATAAAACTTCAGTTTAAGGGATTTGGGAATTAGCTCCTCAATGATCTCTGCCTTGGAAGGCTCGTATATGTAGTCTCCCTTCAGGGATTCTCCTGCCTCGGTATTGTTTGGTACCATGGGCAGTAGTTGTTCGGTTCGAAGAATTTGAGTAGCTACGTTTTTAAACTCATTATAAACCAACACCACCTTGTCAAACTTCTCCTCTAAAAAGGCATTCATGGCAAACTCCGCAGCTTCTCGCGCCTGTTCAAATGATAATGACCCAAACAGTAAGGCATAATCGGTTATTATATCGGCCCTTCTCCTTTTGTAGAAGTCCAGCGCCCGCTTACCAATGGGCATAATGGTCAAATTTCCCGCATCCCGAACGGCACCGTATTTTTCTTCTATGAGATTGGTGGTAGCTTTAAAAACATTGCTATTGAAGGGTCCACACAGTCCTTTGTCCGAGGTAATGGCCACCAGCAATATCTTCTCCTCAGGTCTTACAGCGGCAAACGGATTAGCGATATCCGAATCATTCTCTGAGGAAACGTTTTGTAGAATATCCTGTAGTTTTTGCGAGTAGGGACGCATTTGGATAATTTGATCCTGCGCTTTCCTAAGCTTGGCAGCCGCCACCATTTTCATGGCTTTGGTAATCTGTTGCGTCGAAGAAACCGAGGCTATTCTACTTTTTACTTCCTTTAAAGAGGGCATAGGTCAGAACTATTTTATGTATTTCTGAGCCATGTCACTGGCTTCCTTCTTAATGGTCTCAATCGAATGATCATCAAGTTTTCCGGCTCTTAGACTATCCATCACATCGGAATGTTGGGTGGTCATCACCGCCAGGAACTCTTTCTCATAATCTTTTACCTTGTCCAGTGGAACTTTGTCCAGGTATCCGTTGGTGGAAGCGTAAATCATTGCCACCTGCTGTTCCACAGGCACCGGGGAGTACTGCGCTTGCTTGAGCACTTCCTGGTTCCTCCGTCCCCTGTCGATGGTCAATTGAGTAGCGGCATCCAGGTCAGACCCGAATTTGGCAAATGCTTCCAATTCCCTGAATTGTGCCTGGTCCAATTTAAGCGTTCCGGCAACTTTCTTCATGGATTTGATCTGTGCATTACCACCTACCCTTGACACCGATATTCCCACGTTGATGGCTGGTCTAATCCCGGAATTGAACAAATTGGTTTCCAGGAAGATCTGACCGTCGGTAATGGAAATTACGTTGGTAGGGATATAGGCTGAAACGTCATTCGCCTGTGTTTCAATGATGGGCAGAGCTGTCAGTGATCCTCCACCCTTTACCAGGTGTCTTATTGACTCCGGGAGGTCGTTCATTTGTTGTGCAATGGAATCACTGGCATTGATTTTTGCCGCACGTTCCAACAATCTTGAGTGAAGATAGAATACGTCACCCGGATAAGCTTCACGTCCTGGAGGACGACGCAGTAGCAAAGATACTTCCCGATATGATACCGCCTGTTTGGACAGGTCATCATATACTACCAGGGCCGGACGTCCGGTATCCCTGAAGTATTCACCAATTGCCGCTCCGGTAAACGGTGCAAAGAATTGCATGGGAGCAGGATCTGAAGCATTGGCGGCCACCACTATGGTATAGTCCATAGCGCCGCCTTTTTCCAAAGCTGCCACCACACCCGCAACTGTAGAAGCTTTCTGACCACAGGCCACATAGATGCATATTACAGGCTCACCTCTTTCGTAGAATTCTCTCTGGTTGATGATAGTATCAAGGGCCACCGCTGTTTTACCCGTTTGCCGGTCTCCGATGATCAATTCCCGCTGGCCCCGGCCTATGGGAATCATGGAATCAATGGCTTTAATACCCGTTTGCAACGGCTCACTCACCGGTTCCCGGTAGATCACCCCCGGCGCCTTTCGTTCCAACGGCATTTCATAGGTATCACCTTCCAGAGGGCCTTTGGCATCAATGGGTTCTCCCAGGGTATTCACTACCCGGCCCAGCATACCATCTCCCACCTTGATGGAAGCTATAGTACCGGTTCGCCTTACGGTGTCTCCCTCCTTGATTCCTTTAGAGTCGCCAAAAAGTACCGCACCTACGTTGTCCTCCTCCAGGTTGAGTACCAATCCTTTCAGCCCGGTTTCGAACTCAATTAATTCACCTGCTTCAGCCTTGGATAACCCGTAAATACGGGCCACACCGTCACCAACTTGTAATACCGTACCAATTTCCTCTAGTTCCGCTTCGGTCTTATAGTTTGAGAGTTGTTCTCTCAGTATGGCCGAAACTTCATCGGGGCGAATTTCTGCTGACATAATTTTATTCTTTTTATATGGTTGTCCCTAAATGGTGAGATTTAGGAAAATTTCAATGTTAATTCTTTTAGTTTGCCTTTGAGGCTTTCATCAACCTGTTTTCCCTCCACTTTCAGCAGGTATCCGCCGATCAGGTCTTTATCCACCTCTTCCTGCAGCTGTACTTCTTTTTTCCCGGTATAATCAAGAACCATGCTTTTGAATTTTTGACGCAAGGTCTCATCCAGAGGAAATACCGTATATACTTTGGCCATACTGATTCCCTTAAGGGCATTGTATTGATGGCGAAGTTCTTCAGCAATTGCTGGCAGAAACATTTCGCGGTTCTTCTGAATGATAATCCTGAAAAAAGAAAGGGTAACCGGGTGAATCCTGTCTTTCAACAATGTCTCTATCACGCCGAATTTCTTCTCATTGCTGATTACCGGATTCTTAAGCATCAGTACAAAATCCCTGTTTTCCCGGCACAGATCAGCAAAAAGCAGTATATCCTGACGCACCTCTTCCAATATGTCCAGCTCCTGAGCCAGAGTGATCAGAGATTTTGAGTATCGCGAAGCAACTCGATATTCTGACATGCCTCTAGTTAACTTTTACTTCGTTAATAAATCGATCAACCAATGCCCGCTGACTCTGGTCATCTGAGAGGTTTGTTCGCATGAGTTTTTCAGCGATTTCCAACGACAACCGGGCCACCTCCTGCTTCATCTCCGCCAGTGCCGCTTGTTTTTCGCTGGTGATAACATTGCGGGCATCCTCAATCATCTTTCCGGAGATCTTGGAGGCATCTTCTTTTGCCTCTTCTTTTAAACTGCTGGCAGTAGCCAGAGCCTCTTTAATTATCTTATCCCTTTCAAGTCTGGCCTCCGCCAATAGTTTTTCGTTATCTGACTTTAACTTGGCCATTTCCTCCCTGGCTTTTTCTGCCGAGGAAAGCGACTCTTTGATAGAGTCTTCACGGTCCTTTAAACCCTGTAGAATAGGCTTCCAGGCAAACTTTTTCAGTATTGCCAGTACTATCAGGAAAGACAGGGTCATCCAAAAGATGAGTCCAATATCCGGGGTAACTAATTCCATATGATTTTACAAATTAAATGGAGCTTGTATCCATACCTAATGTATGAGATACAAGCTCATAATAAATTAGGTTAGGAAAATGACCAAAGCACAAATAATGATTGCAAAGAAAACAGCTCCTTCTACCAAGGCAGCCGCCACAATCATATTTCCTCTCAGATCATTGGAGATTTCCGGCTGACGTGCCATTGCTTCCAAGGCACTACCGCCAATTCTACCAATACCTATACCGGCACCGATAGCAGCCAATCCAGCCCCAACCCCAGCTCCCAGATACCCGGTCGCCGCGTCCAATAAAATTGATAAAAGATACATACGAATATGTGTTAGTTAAATTAATAATACATCTCTAGTGGTGGTCTTCCACTTTGGCCATTCCAAAGTAAATGGCAGACAACAACGTAAATACATAAGCCTGCAAGAAAGCCACCAGAATCTCCAACAGTGTCAAAGCCGCGGAAAACAGCATCGATACTACCGAAGTACCATAACCAGCCCAAACATTCATACTGCCGAAAATAAATATCATGCTCACAAACACCAGGATGATCATATGACCAGCGGTGATATTGGCAAACAAACGCAGCATCAGCACGAAGGGCTTTGAGAAAACACCAAAAATTTCAATAATAGGCATTAGTGGTACCGGGAATTTCAACCACCAGGGAACTCCCGGAGTGTTAAAAATATGTACCCAATAGCCTTTATTGGTGTTGATAGTAGTTATAACAAAGGTAAATACCGCCAACACCATGGTAATGGCAATGTTGCCGGTTACATTTGCTCCTCCCGGGAAAATGGGAATTAAACCCAGCATGTTATTTATCCAAATAAAGAAAAAGACGGTCAACAGGAAAGGCATATACCTGACATAATCCTTTCCAATAGAAGGCTTGGCAATATCGTCTCTTACAAAGATTACCAGTGGCTCGATCACAGACTGAATCCCGCTGGGAGCTTTGCCCCGGTTAGTAGTAAATGATTTGGCAGCGGCAATAAATATCCAACAAAGCAAAATGATGCTTATGATAATGGCGGCTACCGTTTTGGTAATTGATAAATCGTAAAATTCTGAACCATCCTCTGACACTATATGCCCTTCCTCTAGTTTGTAACCTTGGTAACTATCGTGTCCATGATGGAACTTGCTGGACATGAAAATGTCCAGTCCTTTCTGGGGACTATATAGGATCACCGGCAACGGTACCGAAATATGATGCCCCTGCCAGGTAAGAATATGCCAGTCATGTGCATCTAAAACGTGTTCGAAAATCAGCTCACCAACATTCAGTTCTTCCGACTTAGTCTCGGGATCCGATGCGGCATTCACAGAATCTATCGATAGTCCGAACGTAAAGATTATCAGTAAGATGCACTTATAAAATTGGTGATGAGCACCTGGCAAATTTTGCATTATATTTTACTAATAAGGAGGTTACATCAGTTTTTCGGAGGGCAAAAATAGACATTAAATGCCAAACAAAAAACAATTGCAAAGTTAATATTACCACAAATACTCAATCGATGGAAAGGCGGATGAGCTACGAATGTTGGGAGTCCAAATGCCGTCTTAGAAAATACACTTCAAGAAAGGTGAAGCACAGGTAGAAAATCAAAAATGAGGTAAGTAGGCCGGCAGCATGCTGACGAAAATAAAATGCCAGCGACAAAATAAATATCAGGTAGACCAGCAATTTGGCCATAGTAGCCATCATAAAAACCCTGACGAATTTCTGTGGCCTTCCCCGGCTCACTTTTAACAGTAACAGATGTACCGCGGTGGTTACTACTGCAAAAAATGCTATCATCAACCACAGCAGGTTGACTGGTAGCGGTTGCGGAAACCAATCCTTTGCCATCAGTACCAGGCCGGTCAGAGTTAGCGACAACACCAAAAGTGCCTTAAAGAATTGGGTAGTTCGGGGTTTCAATTTGAAAGAGATCTGATTATTTTAAACAGGACCAGTCCCACCGAGGCAATAATGAAAAACAGTGTGAATGCGGGAAAGCTTAAACTCAGTTTTTCATCCAGTTTCCACCCCAACCACGCGGAGAAGGCCATAATAGCCATCATCTGGAAAGCAATTCCAGTATACCGGGCATATTGTTTAAGCGGGTTGGTAACCTTGTTTTGGTTGGTTTCCTTGGACATTTTGCAGTCCCTTTAGTGGAACAGATTTCTCAGTACGAGTGGTGGGTTTGGCAGCTTCCAGCCGAATTTCTTCAATGTGTGCCCCCATTTTACAACCACCATTGAATGTAGCCCCTGATTCAACTATGAGCTTGTTGGTCACGATATCACCGTGGATGACACAGGTCGGCTTTAATATCAGCATTCCAGAAACTTCCACTTTGCCTTTAACCTCACCGGCTATCTCCGCATTTTTAGCCAGAATATTGCCATCCACATAGGATGACTGTGCCAATGCTGCCTTGCTTTTGGTAATAAGGTTTCCTATTACACGGCCCTCAATCCTCAGGTTCCCGGGCGTTTTAATGTTGCCCTCCAGTATAGTGCCACGACTAATGATATTGCTGGTGGTGCTTTGAACTTCAGCCGTGCTTTTTTCCTCTTTTCTGAACATAAGGACCTGGTTTAGAATGAAACAAACTCCTCGGGATTTACCGGATTACCATTGTACCACAATTCGAAATGCAGGTGGGGGCCCGATGTTAATTCACCGGTGTTGCCAATTATGGAAATAATGTCACCGGCGTTAACAAAATTACCAACTTTTTTTAACAATGCCGAATTGTGTTTATAAACGGAAATCAGGTTGCCTTTGTGCTGGACCGAGATCACATATCCCGATTCCTGGGTCCAGTCGGAAAAAATAACCGTGCCATCGGCCACGCACTTTACCGGTTCGTTCTTTTTGGAAACTACGTCCACGCCATAGTGTTCGTTTCTCACGTTATAGGGAGAGAGCACGATGCCCGAAATAGGAGAAAAAAGAAAAAACTCCTGTATTTCCCCGGAGCTGTAGTTTTCCAGATCAAGCAGGATATCCCCCTGTTCAAACTCCTTGCGGAACTGGGAATCAATTGGGGGAAGATTATCGAGATCGATCTCAGTGTTTAAGGTGCTCAATCGCTGTTCCGATGCTTCATCCTGCAGGTTCACAGTATCATCCCCCTTTATTATCATGGTGAGGTTATCGATAAACTGATCTTTCAAATCAACCTCGTAGGCAAGGCTGTCGACTGCTGAGGATAGCATTATAAGTCTCTTATTTGCTTCCAACTCAGCGTGTTCCGGGTCGAACCACTGGGCCAGCAGCGTTTTTACCAGGAATAAACTAATTACCATGAACACCATCATCAGAGTTAGGATAAAAACTATTAACTTCGCATAGGTAAAACTGAAGGTGCTTTTTTCTGCAAAGTTCTCCTCATTCCTGATTATCAACAGATATCTGTTGAACAGCTTATGGGCTAATTTAGATCTGGCGCTCAAGGGACCTGGGGATTGTTGAAAACAAAATTATATATAACATATCAATTTTGGCCAAGTAATTTTGTATTAAATATGCATTTTTTACGTTGCTAAAGCACATTGTTACTGGTAGCTTTGAATACCAAGAGATACTTTTATAACGTAGTTTCCTGGATTGTAATATGGTTGATGGCGGGTTGTTCTTCAGAAAAGACCACCCTTGTCAGCAAAACCTATCACAATATTACCGCACATTACAACGCCTACTTCTATGCCAACCAGCGCCTGATGGAAGTTCAGGATGCTATTGAAGACAGTTTTGAACCAAACTACAATAGGATCCTCGATGTTTTTACACCTATAGACACCACGCTAGTATCTTCCAACCAGGACAAGCTGGATGATGCCATCAAGAAAGCGGCCACCGCTATTCAATTTCACAAAAACAGCGACTGGGTAGATGACAGCTATGTACTGATTGGCAAAGTGAAATTCCTTCAGGGTAAATATGAGGAGGCGATACAGACGTTTAAGTATGTAAACAGCATCAGCGATGATGACGATGCCGTTCACGATGGATTGGTATCTCTGATGAGAACTTATATCGACTATGGCGAAATGAACAATGCCATTGCAGTATCGGATTTTCTGAAAAAGGAACAACTCAATAAAGAAAATCTGAAGAACCTGTATCTGACCAGGGCCTACATGTATCAAAAAAGGGAAGACCTCAACAATATGGTGGGAAATCTGGCAGAGGCGGTGCCCCTGATGTCGCTGAGTGACGGAAGTGCCAAAATGTACTTTATTATGGGACAGGTGTACCAGGAGTTGGGCTTTGATGCCGAAGCCTACAACCACTACCTGCAGTGCGCCAAAACCAATCCACATTATGAGTTGTCTTTTTATGCCAGTCTGAATATGGCCCAGGTGTTTGAGTTGGCCAGGAGCAACGACCTCAAAAAGGTCCGGCGGTATTACAACAAGATCCTGAAGGACCGAAAAAATAAAGAATTCCGGGATAAGATCTATTATGAGATGGCCGGGTTTGAATTGAAGCAGGGAGACCTTGACCTGGCAATCGAATACTACGAATCTTCAGTGGCTGCCAGTGTGGGTAATCAAAGGCAAAAGGCCTATTCCTATCTGCAACTGGGTCTGATCAACTATGATACCCTAAGGGATTTTGCCAGGGCCAAAGCTTATTACGACAGTACCATGATGGTAATACCACCGGACGAACCACAGTATGAAGCCATTCAGGAGCGCCAGCAAATCCTTGATGAGTTTGTAGCACAGTTAAATACCATTCAGCTACAGGACAGTCTTCTGCTGTTGGCCAGTATGGACAGTATGGAACTCAGCGCCTTACTGGATACCGTTATCATTAAAGAAGAAAGAAGGGCCCAGGTTGAAGAAGAAAAAAGACAACAGCAACAGGCTCAGTTTTCCAACCGTAATGTATTTGACGAGCCCAATAACCTGACAGCCCAGAGCGGGGCCACCTGGTATTTCTACAACACCTCAGCGGTTAGCGCCGGTCAGTCCGAATTTCTAAGACGCTGGGGGAACAGGCCTCTGGAGGATAATTGGAGAAGATCCAACAAAGATGCCCAGGTTTTGACAGGCCCTGATGAATCCATCGATGACAGTGCTACCGATGTGCCGGGGGAAGAAGCCGAGAGTATAGATGATATTCGGGCCGCCAAAAAGGAAGCCTTTTACGGCACCATTCCCTTTTCTCCGGAGCAAAAACAGGTGGCCGACTCGCTAATTGAGCTGGCCTACTACAACCTGGGGAATATTTATTATTTCCAGCTGGAAGAGAAGATAAATGCCTATGAGACCTTTGAAACGATGATCGAGCGGTATCCTCAATCCGAATACAAGCCGGAAATATTGTACCAGCTTTACCTTATTTATTCGGAGTTGGAAAACCCACTGGCACAGGAGAAAAAGGACCAGTTGCTTAATGATTTTCCCCACTCAACCTACGCCAAGACGCTGATAAATCCTCAGTACAAACAGGAATACGATGCCATGTCGGAGGAGATGAAAAAACAGTATAAAATTGCCTACGACCTTTACCAGGGTACTTATTATGATAGTGCGCTTAATGTGATCACCACTGCGGTAACCAGTACTCCTGAGAACAGCTTTACCGATAATCTGAAACTACTGGGCATAATGATTCAGGGACAGACCGGCAACCTGTACAGTTACCGGTTCGAACTGGAAAAGTTCATTAAGGAGTATCCCGATAGTGAGTTAAACGAATATGCTCAGAAATTGCTTAGGACCGCCCACGAACTGCCGCTTAAACTGGCTCGTATCGGAGGCGCTACCTTTAAGCAAAACCTTAACCACGATCATCTGTTTGTAATTGTCTATCCTACCAGCCGGTTTCAGGACGGCAATTTGGCCAGGGAATTTGACCAGTTTAATCAGGAATACTATCAAAGCGACCGGCTTACCGCCTCTTCGTTAATTTTTGAACAGGACAAGGCCATGGTACTGGTCCAGGACTTTATTGATAAGAATCATGCCCTGTCCTACTATCAAAGGTTGCAAAAAGAAGGCTTTCTGGATGACTATTCCAGCGAGGAGTTCAGTATTTTTGTGATTACGAACGAAAATTTCGAGATTTTTTACCAGACCAAGGATTTGAACGGATACCTTTCATTTTTTAACAATTTTTACCTGGAATGACATGAAGAAAATGAAGATTACAGATTTCAGTGAAAACTGGTTTAAACACCTGATCAAAATCATTTGGGTGGGTTTTGCGATGGGGCTGGTGCTGGCCTTTCTTTATGTTTTTGCGGTCAAAGGAGACTGGTTTGGGTTGTTTGGAGGAATGCCCAGTGTTAAGGCTTTGGAAAACCCGGAAAACGAATTAGCATCGGAGCTCTACTCGGCCGACCAGGTGCTATTGGGTAAATATTTCCGTCCCAACAGCAACCGTACCCCGGCGCAGTATCGTGACCTGAGTCCCAACCTGATTGAGGCCCTGACTGCCACCGAGGATCTGCGTTTCAACGAACATTCCGGGATTGATCCGAAAGCTATTTTAAGAGCAATGGCTGGAGTAATTACTTTTAACAGAAGTGGTGGCGGAAGTACCTTGTCCCAGCAGTTGGCAAAAAACCTGTTTAACACCCGTCAGGAAGACTATGACGGATCGCTGTTAAGAAGAATAAAAAACGAGGATATTAAAACCATAATCCAGAAATCAAAAGAATGGATTATCGCAGTAGAGCTGGAAAAAAACTTTACCAAAGAGGAGATTATGGCCATGTATCTCAATACGGTAGACTTTGGTGGCAATACCTTTGGTATCAATGTAGCCTCAAAAACCTTTTTTAACACCACTCCGGATAGCCTGGAGATACAAGAAGCAGCTGTGCTGGTAGGGCTGGTGCAGGCGCCTTCTTACTACAACCCGGTGCGCAATCCTGAGAATTCCAAAAGAAGACGTGATGTGGTGCTGGGCCAAATGGAAAAATATGGATTTATTTCAGAAGAACTGCTGGATTCACTGGTACAGTTACCCATCGAAGTGGACTATGAAGTTCAGAATCAGAATGTGGGACTGGCTACCTATTTCAGAACAGTAACCGGCAATTTTTTAAGGGATTGGGCCAGTGACAACGGGCATGACCTGTACGGTGATGGTCTGAGGATCTATACTACCATTGACAGTCGTCTCCAGGAATATGCAGAGGAAGCTATGGCTGAGCAAATGAAAGCGTTACAGCAACGATTTATGGAACACCTGGCCGGCCGGGACCCCTGGATTGACGAAGACAAACAGGTGATTCCCAACTTCCTGGAAAGCAGAATGAAAACTACCAGCCTTTACAGCCAGTTGCAGCAAAAATATCAGGAATATCCGGATTCTATTGAAATTGCCCTTAACCTCCCAAAACCAATGACCATCTTTTCCTGGGAGGGTGAAATTGACACAGTAATGAGTTCCATGGATTCCATCCGGTACTACAAACATTTTCTGCAAAGCGGGTTTATGGCAATGGATCCTCATACCGGTCATATCAAGGCCTGGGTAGGTGGAATAAATCACAAGTATTTTAAATTCGATCACGTCAAATACGGAAAACGACAACCCGGATCGACCTTCAAGCCAATAGTGTATGCTACCGCCATTGAAAATGGTTATTCTCCTTGCTATACCCTGATGGATGCAAAAGTGACTTTTGACATTCCCGGAGGCAAATGGACCCCCGAAAATGCCATGGGCAAGTACACCGGCCAACAGATGACCATCCGAAAGGCCATGGCTAACTCGGTAAATTCTATTACAGCAAAGATGATGGAGAAAGTAGGTCCTGCCGAAGTTGTAAAAATGGCCAAGCGGTTGGGTATTGAAAGCGATCTGGAAGCAGTACCCTCGCTATGTCTGGGTGTAAACGATGTATCACTATTTGAGCTGGTTGGTGCCTACAGTACTTTTGTTAATAAAGGGACACATATTACTCCTTTCTTCATCACCCGCATCGAGGACAAGAATGGAAATATCCTTCAGGAATTCCCACCAAAAACGTACGAAGCCATAAATGAAGAGACTGCCTACATCATGTTACATATGTTAAAGGGTGCCATGGAAGAAGAAGGTGGCGCCGCCCTGGGGCTGAGCTATGATGTGAAAGAGAGCAATGAAATTGGCGCTAAAACCGGAACTACACAGAATGCATCAGATGGCTGGTTTATTGGGGTAACAAAAGACCTGGTGGCCGGCGCCTGGGTAGGTGGAGACGATCGGCCTATACATTTTAGGGACTGGGTATCGGGTCAGGGTTCCAGAACAGCCCGGCCCATATGGAACAGCTTTATGGAACGCGTATACCAGAATTCTGAAATCGGTGTTACTAAAGGTCCATTTCCTAGACCTATTCGAAGACTTTCGGTGGAAATAGACTGCGACCAGTATGATGACCTTACGGAAGATTCGGATTCTTTGGACATTATCCTGCCCGTCAATAATGTCAACCCCGATGATATTCTTTAATTAACTTCCTGGATGGCCTACACCAAAGAACAGGTAAGCAAATTACCATCACAACCTGGTGTATATCGTTTTATAAATGGTGATGGCCGGGTAATCTATGTTGGAAAGGCCAAAAACCTCAAAAAAAGAGTTTCCAACTATTTTAATAAATCTACCATCCCCAACCGTAAAACGCTGCGCATGGTTTGGGAGATCTCCACTATCGAATGTACCGTGGTAAATTCGGAGTTCGATGCTTTACTGCTGGAAAACAATCTGATAAAACGGCATCAGCCACGCTATAATATAAGGTTAAAGGACGATAAAAGTTTTCCTTATATATGGGTCCCGGAGGAACGATTTCCCCGGATCATGTCCATAAGAAACAGGCACAACTATAAGGGTGGCACGTTTTTCGGCCCTTATGCCAGTGTGGTTGCCATGAAGAGTGTACTGGATCTGATCCGCAAACTTCATACAATACGAACCTGCAGCTACAATTTAAGCCAGCAGAATATCGAAAAGAAAAAGTTCAAGGTTTGCCTGGAATATCATATCGGAAACTGCCAGGGACCTTGCGAAGGGTTACAATCGGAAGACAGCTATAATAGCGACTTAGAGCAGGCACTGAATATTTTAAAGGGTCGGATTGCCCAGGTTAAACGCTACTTCAAGAATAAAATGCTGGAAGCATCGGATGAGCTCAATTTTGAGCTTGCCCAGAGCATGAAAGAGCGATTGGAATTGCTGGAAAAATTTCAGGCCAAAACTACCATAGTCAATCCGCGCATCAGGGACCTTGATGTATGTTGTATACACTCTGACCAAAATATGGCCTTTCTGAATTACATGAGAATAAAAAATGGCGCACTGGTAGCCAGCCAGTCTACCCAGGTCAAAAAGAAACTTGACGAAGAGGACCACGAAATTCTCTCCAGGTTACTCATCGAATTAAGGGAACGCTTCAACAGTAAAGCCAGAGAAGTTCTGGTAAATACCCCGGTGGAGTGGGAAATGGAAGATGTTCAGGTAGTTGTTCCTCAAAGAGGAGATAAGAAAAAACTAATTGAGTTAGCTAAGAAAAACGCTCTATATCACAAAAAGAAGTTCTATGAGAACCGGGAAGAGTCGAGCCAGAGGAAAGACAGGGTACTGCAAAAACTTCAGGAGGACCTGAACTTAAAATCTTTTCCGGAAAGAATTGAATGCTTTGACAACTCCAACATTCAAGGTGCCTTTCCCGTGGCTTCCATGGTACAGTTCAAAAACGGCAAACCCTTTAAAAAGGAATACCGGCACTTCAACATTAAATCTGTTGACGGACCTGATGATTTTGCGTCGATGTATGAAGTGGTCTCCCGCAGGTATTATCGTTTGAAGGAGGAAGATAAACCCCTGCCACAATTGATCGTAATAGACGGGGGAAAAGGGCAGCTCAATGCGGCTTGTCAGGCCTTAAAAGATTTAGATCTCTATGGAGAAATTCCACTGATCGGAATTGCCAAAAGACTGGAGGAGATTTATTTTCCCCATGATCAGTTCCCCATTTATATTGACAAAAAGTCTCCTTCGTTAAAGCTATTGCAGCAATTACGTGATGAAGCCCACCGGTTTGCTATCACTTTCCACCGGGACCAGCGCAGCCGCAAAAGCTTCGGTACCGAACTGGAGGAAGTACCCGGAATCGGAGAGCAAACCGCCAATCGTTTACTGAGAAAATTCAAATCGTTGAAAAAAATCAAGCAAGCCAAAGAGGAAGACCTGGCGGTGGTAGTGGGGGCGGCTAAGGCCGAAAAAATTAAGCAGTACTTTAAGGATCTCTGATCTCTGATTACAGAGCTTTGAGCTGGGCCTGTGGTATTTGTTTTTCCCCAAGTCGGATATGTGAAATTAAAAAAGTCCCGGCGATTACTCGCCGGGACTTTTTTATACATCTATATATTTAAACTAAATGAGCAAATTAATATTCCCAAAGTTCGTGTTCTAATTCCAAGAGCTCCTGCTCTATCCTTTGTGAAGCAATCAAGCCTTCTTTGGGACTGGTATTATATATATCTGCAATATAGGAATCCTCCGGGTTGGCTACTTTGATCAGCCTGGCACTGAACAATCTCAGCAAAAATGCATCGGCCAAATTCTTGTGCTCGGCAGAATTCTGAGGATTGAACCAAATAGCCTCTTCAGGCATGCTCCGGAACAACTCCTCCAAATCCTTGTATTTAAAAGTAGCTACCTGTCGCTGGAGTCCTGTTTCCGGGAACTTCGCAGCCGGCAATATCAAGGTGATACTTTGAATGTCATAGAACAACCTGCTGCGTCGCTTATCGAACACCCAGTCTTCCATGATTTCCAACACTTCCACATCCGAGGGGAAGAAATAATCAGCTCCGGCGGCTGCGGGTGTGGCTGAAGCATCAGCGGTTTGATCGGCAGGTTCATCACCCCAACCAGAATCATCGCCCCAACCATCATCTGCGCCCCAGGCATCATCTTCGGTGAAACCCATGGCCTTCTCCTCGTCGGTAAGCTGATCGCCACCGTAGGCAGGCATTTTTAGGTTTTCCAAAAATTCCTCCTTCGACATCCTGGTCAACAGGGAATCGTTCTTGTAGGGAAACAACACGCCAGCGTTTACCGCTTCGATAATGATCTTGGTAATCTCATTATTGAAGGCAAAGAATGACCTGTTTTGCTTCTCTTTAAGGTCCATACGACGCCACAGACGTTTTTTGTACATGATATCGTAATCGGGGATCCCTGAGGTGGAATTATGGTTTACATAATTCGGGGTTTCCTGTGCTACTGCCGGGTCGGATACTCCAACAGCCGCCAGAAAAACCAATGCTAATACATAACTTAATTGCTTCATATCACCTTTATGTTAATTGAGGGGCACGTTAAAGAATACGCTACCCACGTTGACATTCTCCGTCTGTCCACGGAAGTTCATACGCTGAACGCGCTTTACTTCCACTACCACACGGTCACCAGCCTTCGCTTTCTGCATCAAATTACCTACCGCCAAAGATTCCTTGGTCACCTTACTTGGAGGTGCTACCGGTCTCTTACCACGAGCCAAAGTCACTTCCCAACCTGATACCCGGTAACGGGCATCTTTAGGTAAGAAGGTCCTAAAACTTTCATCTGGTATAGCTTTGATATCCAATTGACGCAAAGCGCTGATGTTTTCTCCTTGTTTAACGTTTACCTCTTTGCCTCTGTTGTACAAACGTATCTCGGGCTTGGGTACTCGTCGTACTTTGAAATCTTCAGTTCCCAAAAGGTTACCGCTGTTGTAAACGTTCAATTTTACCTCTGCGGAGTTAGGAACTACCGTTACCTGTCCGGTCTTGGCGCCTTTAATAGTGTTGGCACCTGACGCAGTAAATGTAGGGCTGTAAGCTGATCCCAATTGGGGACAGTTTATTTGCAGCTCATTACCACAATTCAAATACAAAGCCTGTACCGAAGCAGACTGCACCTGAATTACGGGTTTAGCTACAAAATACTCAATGGTATCCGTATAAACACTATCTCGCAGCTTAACTGTGGCCACATAAGATTTTTTGGCTATACCATCTTTGTCATAACCACCACCTGCGGCAGTAAATGTAATCTTACCTTTACCGTTAACCACTTCGATGTCCTTACCATTAAAGGTCATATCGGGGTTTTCCGCAGCTGAAGACGAAGCGGCGATAAAAAGATCGGCTTCATACTTGGCTCCTGCAGCTACTACTCTTGAGTTGGGAAGCGCAACCAGGTCAATCTGGTCAAATTTAAGATCCTCAGCTCCCACATCGCGGGCCAGTTTCTCTAATGCTTCCATTTCCCGGTTGATGATCTCCGTCTGGAACTGACTAATTGTGGCCAGACCAGCTACCATAGGGGTTTGATCAAACTGAAGGGTAGCAAAATCCCTTTTCCTGGCGTTCTTATCCTGTTTGAATAAGGGATGGTCTTTACCATCCAAAGCCAGATCGGGATACTGCTGACCAGTCTTATCGCTTAGAAAAGCAGTGTAACTGTTAAGCATTTCCTTCAATTTTGCTCCTTCCCCATCCTTAATCATCATATGGGCAATTTTCTCCATGTTTTTGATACCCTTAGGAGTCACGCCATCTTCCTCGTAGTCACCGGTTTCCTTGATGAGCTTTTCTTTAAGCGCATCAAGTTCCGACAATACTTTGGAGGTTTCAGTGCGTACTTCCTGAGCAGTCTCCAACACGGCTATATCTTTAGCTCTTTTACCTGATTCTTCCACCTGAGCCTCAATACGTCCCACTGTGCTGTTATTCTTCACCTCTCCATCATCCACTGTCTTTTCCATGGTTCTGTTCATGAAAAGGAACTTTTCCAGTACAGTATTACTAACGTTTAGGGCCAGCAGTGCTGTCAGTACCAGGTACATCATCCCGATCATCTTTTGCCGGGGGGTTTCTTTAGCTCCTGCCATTTGTTTTCTTATTTACCTGTTTAACAATAATTAGTAAATGTTATTATCCCTGTGAAGGTCCCTGCATAGCAGTGAGCATGTTGCCATATACGGTATTCAATCTGGTTAAATTACCGGTAAGATGGGTCAACTGCGATTTGAACTGTTCTGATTGCTGAGAAGCTTCTGCCATACTGTCCATAGCAGTAGAAATATTAGCATAGAACTTATTCATGGCTTTCAGGTGATTATTAGCATCCTGAAGCTCCAATTCATACACAGCATTCAATGCACCAAGATTTTTGGTTACATTTTGTACCTGCTCATGATATCTCTTGGCATCCTCGGAAGCAGTAGTCATTTCTGACATGGCTTCAACAGTGGCACCATAAGATCGGTTCATATCTACCAAAGACTGAGAAGCAGACTTCACGTTTTGGGTATACTCATCAGTAGCTACCGCCGCATTACTCAGGTCGGACATTTTATCTACTGAATCAGACAGGTTGTGAAAACCTTTACCAAGACTATCGATCAATTCCGGTCCGATCTTAGCACTTTCCAGTAAATGATCCAGTTGCTTGGAAACAGAAGAACCATTGCTAGTTTCAGCAACCAGGCCATCACCGTCATAGTCTTCAGCCAATTCGGGATACACTTTCGCCCAATCCGGCTCTTTGTGCTTAGGCTCAAAGGCACTGAAAAAGAAGATAATCGCTTCCGTAGTCAAACCAATTACCAGCATCAGGTCAGCACCCGGGTAATGGTTGATCTTGAACAGTGCTCCAAGAATTACAATCGAAGCACCGATTCCGTAAATTTTAGGCATTATTGCGCTGTAGAACAGCTCAACAAATCCACCTTTTCTTTTGCTCATTTTTACTAAATTTTAAAGTTTGAATTAAAAAATGTTTTGCAATGTGTGAGATCTCGAGTCCGATTGATTAGTTAAATTCTTCTCCGGATGAACGGCCCAGGTTGGTCATTGCACAACGGAACCCAATAAAGGCGGTGGCTGAATCCTTAAATTCATATGAACGCGTTCCTGTTTCAAGATAGTATGCAACATCTTTCCAGGATCCGCCGCGTATTACTTTACGCGGTTCGCTCTCGTCATAGTAGGTAGGGTTGAGATCCCAAACTACAGGAACTGCAGCAGGATTAAAGGCATCTTCACACCATTCAGACACGTTGCCAGCCATATCATAAAGTCCGTAATCGTTGGCAAAATACGAAGCAACAGGCGCTGTATAAGCGAATCCGTCGTCGTAGTAGTTACCTCTTCCGGTCTTAAAATTGGCCAGCATACAACCTTTGGAATTTCTTATATATGGATTACCCCAGGGATATTTGGCCAAATCCCGGCCACCGCGAGCAGCGTACTCCCACTCGGCTTCCGAAGGTAATCTGAAGTTTGGCATTATAAAATCACCAATACCAACCCGGTAATCATTGAGATAATCGGTTCTCCACTGACTGAAGTATTTGGCAGCTTCCCAGTCAACACCAACTACCGGATAATCGTCGAATGCCGGGTGTGCATAGTAGTACACCATCAAAGGATCTCCCAGGTGGTGGGCAAAATCCTTCACCCACACTGTGGTATCGGGATAAAGCTCCTCCATGATAAAATCCTCACCAAGCACCGATGCCGAGTCTTCCAGCATAGCTTCCATAAACTGCCGGTACTCGTTGTTGGTAATTTCGGTATCATCCATGTAGAACGGACCGATGGTTATTTGCTTGTTGTAGTTTATTTGGGTGGCGGCTACATCCTGGTCCGCTTGTCCCATGTGGAAAGTTCCCGCTGGAATTGCTACCATCCCATAAGGTATGGTCATAACAAAGCCTTCCCGGCCCTGAACACCAACCAACTCCCCGCGGTCATCTTTGCTACCTTTAAAGAACAAGCCGCATCCTTGAAGCGCAAATGCTGCCAGCACCCCCAAGGCAACCGTTCTTATGTTAGACACCATTTTCATAACACCTTTAAATTTTAAAGTATAAGTATCGATTAAATATGATAATTAGCTAAAATTCGCTTATTACGATTCCAAAAGTATAGGTTATGCCCTACCCTTCATAAGGAATAGCCGCGAAAACCTGTGGTTTGTAAGATTTTGAAAGAAAATCAACAAATCTGTTTTTTAACAACTTTTACCTGTTTCCAATGTCCTCACCAGGCTTTTTGACCTCCTAATGAATCTAGAATCAATGCCTGAATCGAGGTGTTCTAATAATTTTCCTTCCTCCAACAGAAGGCACCGGTAACGTATAACTCAACATCAATTCGTGGGAAGTAGGTTCCTTGACATCCTGGGCACTGACAATGTAATCGAAAGCATAACCTAATTTGAGTGCATTGTCTTTTAGAAAACTATAGCCTAGCATGCCAATTAAGGCATCTGATTGTCTAAATGAAACTCCCGCCCACATCCTCTGTTTGTAGGTCCCAATGGCACTCACATCAAATGATAAAGAGTTGAAATCCGAGACCTTAACTATTAACGAGGGAGTCAACGTAAAATTATAATTAATTGCATAATCATATGCACCTGTTATATACATATGAGGGACTAGTGCATTTCGGGTGGGATCAGCGCCAAAATCGAACTCCGTTCCCAACAGGTGATTCACCCCTACCCCGAACCTATAATTACCGGACTGGTAGTGTACACCTAGTGCCAGATCCGGCCTGGTTTGCGCATCACCACCAAAAGCATTCAATGGATCTCCCGGGTCAATCCAGCGGTATTCATCATCGTCAATAGACTGTGAATAAATTCCTAACCGGGCGCCAAAACTCAACTTTCCTTCGTTTACGGGAAGATGATAGGCGTAGGAAACCTGAGCCTCCAAATTGTTCTGATTGCCCAAGCGATCGTTCACGATATACAAACCGATCCCACTGTTGATACGCAGTAACGGAGCACTGAAACTGACCAACTGGGTATTGGGAGCCCCTCCGTCATCCAGGGTGGCCTGGTATCCCGCATACTGACTGCGGTGAATTGCCGTGAGGGTAGTCAACCCGTTGACACCGGCAGTAGCCGGGTTGTAATAAAGTGAATTGAACATGTATTGACTAAACTGGGGATCCTGCTGACCATAAACAGCAGTTGTACACAGAAGGATCGATGCACAAAAAAGTAAAAAATGTTTAGTCATGTACTAGTGGTTTACGGCCAATAAATATAATAATTTTTATAAACAACATGGTTTATATAAACAAATACTTGGAGCCAATCCATCCCCGGATTATCAGAGTTGTCCTGGCTTAAAATGACCGCTTATAGAGTAGACGTGATCTCAGGCAAAAACGTTTAAAGATTGTTGGCTTGTTTAATATATAATTCCAGTGCCCCGGTCATGGATGGGGCATTGGGCAAGGGTGCCTCGATGTCGAGATTCAAGTCGGCATCGCGAACCGCTTTTGCGGTAGATGGCCCAAATGCTGCAATCCTGGTTTTGTTCTGTTTGAACTCCGGGAAATTGACAAATAAGGAATTGATTCCTGAAGGGCTGTAAAAGGCAATTATGTCGTAATTGACATCCGCCAGATCGGAAAGATCACTGGCCACAGTTTTGTAGATGACTGCTTCGCTATGTTCATAGCCATTCTGCGCCAGAAAATCCGGAATATCATTCTTGCGGATATTTGAACAAGGAAATATGTACTTTTCGTTCTTGTGCTTTTTTAGTACTTCAATCAGGTCTCTGGCTGTTCGCGAACCGGTGAATATCTTTCTCTTGCGAATCACTATGTATTTCTGGAGGTAATTCGCGGTCTGCTCTGAGATACAGAAGTACTTCATATCCGCAGGCATCTCTATCTTCGACTGCTTACAGATACTAAAAAAATGATCGACCGCATTGCGGCTGGTAAAAATTACCGCCGAATGATCGAGTATGTCGATTTTTTGCGATCGAAATTCCTTAAGTGAAACGGGTTCAACCTGTATAAAAGGCCTAAAGTCAATCTTCAAATTGTATTTTTCCGCCAAGTCAAAATACGGCGACTTTTTACCTTGTGGTTTAGGCTGTGAAACTAATATACTCCTAACTTCGTCTTGATTTTTGGTCATCGCTGCAATCCGTGTATTTCCTAAAATTCTAAGCTGTTCCCCTTAAAGAGGACATTTTAAAAGAAAATCCTGATACCTATCAGCAGGGGCAAAATTTCAGTGGTGCAAAGGTAAGAAATTAAATGAATTTTTCTATAAGAAGTATCTCCTATTAATTTGAACAACAGGATGATAATTCTAATTCCAAGCAGGAATACAAAAGCATAAAGCAGGCTGGTATATACTATGGTTTGATTCACCTTTCCCAGATACAGTGCCGCGGAGACCATCAAGGTGGCACTGATGAAAATCAGTCCTATTCTTACAAAATCAAAGAAATGGATCTGGGCAATTCTGTCCACGTTGAGCAGGGAAGACAACATCCTTATTAGCAGGTATTTTAGCTCTACTACCAGAAAGGCCATAAATGACAGGACCAACCAACTGAATAAGCATGACTTAAAGGTGTCCAATGAAATAAACTCGAAGATCTCGGGGATCCCATCAAATACTTTCCAGAAAAGCACAATAATCAGGGCGATAGCCATACCGTACATAATAAAGAACAGGGTATTGGCGGTACTCATATTTCTCTGGGTAAGTACCTTTTCTTCCTTCAGGGTTAGGGAAAAGGCTTTAGAGAAATTGAAAAAATCCCGGTTTCCCTTGGGGTACCGGTTGATAAGAAAGGCATAAAAAGCTGCCACAATTAAAATTGCCACAATAAAAAAGTCTGTAAAGTGGTCGCCGGAACGCCTGGTAATCTGTATGATGGGACCGCTTTGTGCCTGAAGCTCATCAACTGTTCTGCTGGCCATTAAGGTAGTGCTCATGGTGCCGGGGTCCAGGTTTCTCCTGAAGAAACTGAAAAACAACGATTGGTTGGGGTGTCTGGATTTCAAGCTGTCCAGGTTGTAAAACAGACACCTTTCGGAATCGGTCCGGTGAACGATCATGTTGTTTAGAAAAACAGAAGTACCCTCAGGAACACAGGCGGATAAGGTTAACCCCGAACCTTCACTCCCATCCAAAAGCACCCCTAAAACCGGGTAGTTTAAAGTCCTGCCCTGTACATAAGGCACATAATGACTGCCGGATCGGTCTACGTTTAGCCACTGGCTTTTTAAATCTTTGACCGCCACCAGTTTACTTTGAGACTGAGCGGTAAACGCCTGGCCAATTACAAATGCTAGCAGGACAAACTTATACATTGAGCTTACGGGCTTTCAACATAACCTGTACCACCATCATCATGCATACTATGGATACCGCAGTAATGGTAATCAGCAAATTATTTCCCATGTAGGAATAGGTGTAATTGAACCCAAACATCAGCAGATTGAAAAGAAGTAATACTCCCAATACTTTGGACTGGGACAAGCCCAGGGTAAGCAGCTGATGATGCAGGTGATTCTTATCCGGGTAAAACGGGGACTTCCCATTGAAAATTCGCAGCGAGAACACCCTGAGCGTGTCAAAAATTGGCAAGATCATTATACTGACCACAATGGCTGGGGCAGATGGGATTTGCTGCATTTCCAGTATCTGGATGGCCATTACCGCTAAGATAAATCCCGATACCAGAGAACCGGTATCGCCCATAAAAACACGCGCCTTGTAAATATTGTACCTCAAAAACCCCAGTACGCCACCTGCCAGGGCCAGTGCCACGAACGCATACGGGGAGTCAAAGTAAAAAAAGTACCCGCCAAAGATCAGAGATATCAGCAGGACGATCGATCCCGCCAGCCCATCCATGCCATCGATCAGGTTTATGGCATTGGTTACTCCTACAATTACCAGAAAAGTAAATACGTAACTGAACCCCAGTTCCAGTTGGTAGATACCCAGAAAGCCCTGAAAACTAGTGATACGAATATCGGCCAGGAACATGACAATTCCGGTGGCCAGCACCTGGATAAAGAATTTCTTGAAAGCCGATACCGAAGTAATATCGTCCTTGACCCCTATAAAAAAGAGCAGCAGTGTTCCGGCCAGGAGCTGTTGGATCCCCAGGTTCAAATCTCCAAATATCATCAGCGATGACATAAACCCCGTAAATATGGCAAGGCCACCCAATCTAGGAGTGGAGGCATCATGGATGGTACGGTGGTTTGGCTCATCCAGCAGGTTCTTGTGATAGGCCACCTGGATAATTGATGGCACTGCGAAAAGTGCAATTAGGAAGGCCCACAAAAAAGTTAGTGTCAGGTTCCACATAAGCTAGGCTTCACTTGCAAGTTAGATCATTTTGGCTGCATTTACAATGGACATCAGTACCTCAAAATCTGGAAATATAACCAAAATGTATTTTTGATTGTCCAACACCAATTTCCTGTACTTTTGATTTGCCCACTGCCCATACGAAACTGAATATTCCTGCCTTGGTAGTCAAGCTGATACCGGCACCCAGACCTGATGGCGTATCATTAAACTGGTTGTTTTCCAGGTCATAGGATAACCACCAGGCCTGATCATAAAAAGCAAATAAATAGGAATTGGTTTCAAAAAAAAACCTGGGCTCCAACCGGGTATAGGCATAGTTATCTGCAAAGAAGGTGTTTTCCGAAAAACCCCTGATAGAGTTTAAACCTCCCAGACGGAATAAGTCGTTAAAAAACAGCCGGTCATTATAGACTCCTGCCCCATGCCAACTGGCTGCCACCACCCAGCGTCTGGCTACGGGAATATAGCCTTCCAGCGCTGCTTCCCAGGTGAATTGAGTACTCTGAAGATCCAGGTCGGTATACAGACTATCACTTATCGAGGTGTTTTTCCTTATTTTTTTCATACCTGTGGCCGCGGAAAGCGCCATTCGGAAACCTCTCCTGGGCTGAATTATATGGTCCAGATTCTCATACCTGTAGGTTCCCCCAAACTGGTTCAGATTGAAATCCGCCAGATCGGGAAAGGTGGTAGCTCCTTCAAGATACTGGGAAGAGGGCAACCGCGAGGCTTTCAGTTGGGTGGTCAAGCCTATACGGTGACGCTTCTGATAAGAATACTCCATATTCAGATTGAAATGCCTGTTGAGAAAAGTGGAATCCTCCTTGAATAGACTGAACTCCAGATCCAGATCTATGGGAGACCTCAGCAACATGGGTTGATAAATACCAATATTCAGTTGCTGTGATTCCGGCTTAAAACTTTCCCATTGAAAACCCAGCCTTCTACCGGACCCAAACATATTGTGAAGCAACAGGTTAAACTGCCCGGTGAGTATCAGGCCCCCATCGGTGGCGGCATTGGGAAGAAAACCAATTACCCCTTCCACTTCATTTACCCTGACAGCACTTAGCTGTAAATGGGTAGTTGCCTGGTCGTTCTGGAAGGAAACTCCCGGCAGCTGTTCCAATTCCAAATAGGGCAATCCGCTAATCTTGCCGGGAATGTCCTCCACCAGTGATTCCGAATAAGGGCTGCCCACTGGCATCCTGAGATAGGCCTGTAAAAACCTGGTCTTAACCCGGGCGGTGGTTGATAACTTGAGCGAATCGAAAGTAATTAGCGGACCTGCGTCAAAATTAAGGCGGGCCCGGACCTGATTACCCGTCATTTTTACACTATCAAGCTTTACAGAAGCAAAAGGGTAACCAGAATTGCCGGACGCCCGAATGATGTGCTGAATCAGGTTATCCAGCTGTAGTGGACTAAATGGACGATTTGTATAGTGCCGGGACTTATAACCAGTTCTCCTCAAGAGGCCGGGATCCACATTCCCCGGATCCAGACTTGCCAGCAGGAATTGAGGACCCAGTTCAATTTCCGCTACCAGGTGTATGCTGTCTCTCCAATGCCATCCTATGGCAGTACTGAGGTATCCCCGGTTTTCCAGTCCCTGTTTAAGATACTGGAGTTGATCTACCAATTGGGTACTGTCTGTGGATTTCATCTTCAAATGAAACCTCTCAACCTCCACAAGGTCCTGCCCTGAACCCTTCAGTTCCATGAAATAATCCTGAGAATAGCTCCACTGGGGCCAACACAACAGGAAAAGTACAAGAGTTCTTAACGTAAAAATGATAAATGAAAAAACTTAACTTTGCCCTTGAACAAATCTAATGATTCTTTGGCTGGGATATATATTCACATTCCCTTTTGTAAGCAGGCTTGTCATTACTGTGACTTTCACTTTAGTACCAACAGCCAATTAAGGGATCAATTGATCAAAATGATATCCGGGGAACTAGTGTTGCAAAGGGGTTACCTGGGTGACCAGATCGTTGAAACCATCTATTTTGGTGGTGGCACCCCCAGTCTCCTTTCCCCACATCAGATATCCGGGTTATTATCTACTGTCTATGACAACTTCACCATTTGTGACCAACCTGAAATCACCTTAGAAGCCAATCCGGATGACCTGAACACAGAATATCTGGAAAACCTGCGTGCTACCGGAATCAATCGCCTGAGCATAGGCATTCAGTCATTTCAGCAAGAGGTCCTGCAATGGATGAACCGGGCTCACACTCAAGAGGAAGCTTGTAACAGTTTTCATCGGGCCCGCTCCTCCGGGTTTGACAACATCAATATTGATCTTATTTATGGAATTCCCCTGGAACAATATCAGCAGCAAGATGACCTGAAGCAAGCGTTGGAATTAGCACCGGAACATATTTCTGCCTATAACCTGACCATCGAACCCGGCACCCTGTTCGGTCATCAGTTGAAAAAAGGATCGCTGGTGGAAATTGATGAAGAAACTGCAGCTGCTCAATTTCTATACACTATGGAAACACTGGATTCAGCGGGATACCAACATTATGAAATTTCCAATTATTGCCGGCCCGGAAAACAATCCGGGCATAACCTGGGGTATTGGAATGGCAGCTATTATCTGGGCGTCGGTCCCAGTGCGCATTCCTTTAACGGTATGAGCAGACAGTCGAACATTTCCAACAATGCCGCATACATCAGGTCGCTGGAAAAAGAACAAATACCTTCGGAAGTAGAATTACTAAGTGCCAGACAACGGCTTAATGAAAAGATATTACTTGGTCTCCGCAGGGAGATTGGGATAGCACTGGAACTTTGTGTAGATACATTGGCAATAAACCTGAATGCATCACGCGGGAACTACCTGTCAAGACTGGTAAGCCAGGAACTGGCGATAATTGAAAAAAATAGACTTATATTGACTGACAAGGGAAAATTATTGGCTGATAGCATTGCCGAGGATCTGTTCCTGGACATCTAATGGCCCCGATATCATTTAAGGAAATGGAATGGAAAGCTGAAAATGGCACTCAGGTTAACTTTGATCACCCCATAGATATTTCCATTCCCTTGAGATCCGGTAGTAAGAATCCCAACTGCTATGCGGCACCTCAACCCAGCTTTTCACCAATCAAGTCAGAAGGATTTATAGGCAGTGTGGCTCAGGGGGGACCCTGCAACCATCAGTGGTTAGAATTTTCACCTCATGGCAATGGTACTCATACCGAATGTTACGGCCACATCTCCCAGGATGATGCAACCATTAATCAATGCCTGAAGAACTTCCACTTTATGGCTGAACTTGTTACCCTGTCCCCACAAATTAACCGGAATGGTGACAGAACCATTAACTGGGATCAGCTGCGTGAAAACATCCACCACAATACGCAGGCCCTAATCATTCGTACCTTGCCCAATGACCAGGGCAAGCTCACCGCAAATTACAGCGGAAGCCACCCGCCTTACCTGGAAACCGCTGCCGCTGCCCGGATTGCCGATCTTGGAATCCAGCACCTGCTGGTAGACCTTCCTTCAATCGACCGGGAAAGCGACGGCGGTAAGTTAGCTGCACATCGTGCATTTTGGAAGTATCCGGAAGCCACTCGTACCGGTTGCACCATCACCGAACTGGTATATGTCCCGGGTGAGGTTACCGATGGAATTTATTTGCTCAACCTGCAGATCATCAGTATTGAGTCGGATGCCAGTCCCAGCAAACCGGTTCTCTATCCGCTGATAGTCAGAAATTTCAAATAAATATTGAAATAAGTCAGATTCTCTTATATTTGTGAAGCATCGTCTGACCACTATGTCCAGTGAAGAAAAAAAGTCCTTCCTGCTGCTAAAGTCCATGATCTTCCACTACCATGGGCTGGACGAAGACGAAGTGCAAATCCTGGAAAGAACCGCCAAAGAGCTAGGAGCCATTGAAGAACTAAAATGGGCCAACGATTTTATTGCTGAAGACTATAGTACTGCATTTGACAGGGCCCGTGCTTATTTAAATGAACACCTGGAACACCTGGAAAAAAGCGAGAAACTATCTTACCTGGACCAGGTGTGGCAAGCTAATTATCAAAAAGGATACATTACCGAAATGGAAGCTACCGCCATGCTTAAACTAGCCAAGGACTGGGATGTTGAGGCGGAATTGATCTCCAAAGTGCGAAGCTGAACTGCTAAAGGCTCATCATATCTTTAAATCTGGCGGCCTGCCTGCGGCTAACCTCGACATTCTGCCCTCCTTTAAGCTGCACCATCAGTCCCCCGTTAAACCACGGCTCGATTTTTTCAATCCAGCTCAGGTTTATGATGTGCTTTCTACTGGCTCTGAAAAATGAACGATCGTCCAACTTCTCATCCAGGGCATTTAACGACTTGTGGATCATAGGCCGGTTATCTTCAAAGTATACCTTGATGTAGTTTCCCTCGGATTCAAATAGCCTGACCTCAGACAGTTTTACGAACCAACAACGATCCCCGTCTTTTACAAAAACCTGGTCTTTAACCCCTAATTTCGGAACATCCGGCAATTGTGCTGAGGGATCCTTTTCCCGGCTCTTATCTACTACCTTTTTTACGCTTTCCTGTAATCTTTCTTTTTGAATTGGCTTTAATAAATAATCCAGGGCATTTACGTCGAACGCCTGCAAGGCATACTCATCATAAGCCGTGGTAAATATCACCTGGGGCACTGCATCGAGCATTTCCAACAGTTCGAATCCAGTTTTACCCGGCATCTGAATATCCAGGAATAACAAATCGGGACTTAACTCCTGTATCTTCTGAAAAGCGTCATCCGCATTTATGGCCTCACCGACTATGTCTATCTCTTTACAATCCTCAAGCAGAGAGATGAGTTCTTTCCTGGCTAGCCTTTCATCGTCAACAATTAGTGCTTTCATAAGATTACTTGTTTCGGGATGGTAACTTCGGTGATTACGAACTTATCTCCCTGGTTAAAAATCCTGAATTTAGCTCTTTCCCCGTAGAGTAGCTCCAGTCGTTGAACGGTGTTTGCAATTCCATAACCCGACCTGGTAGTATTGTAACCGTTGTTGTACTGTCCGCTATTCTTAATTTCAATTTTCATTACCCCGTTGTTGACACTGGTGGTAAGCCGCAACAACCCGCCCTCTACCAGGGTAGCTATACCGTGTTTAATACCATTCTCCACCAATGTTTGCACCATAAGAGGAGGAACAGCATACTTATATGATTCCGGATGGATGTCCAACTCTGTTTGTAAGCGCTCTTCATACCTCACATTTTCCAAATCCAGGTAATCCCGTACGGTTCTCAGCTCTTCAACAAAAGAAATTAGTTTTTTTTCATTCATACCCAGGGTATTACGCAGGATATTCGAAAGCTGGGTAACCGCCATTTTCGCCTTCTTCGGATTTTCATCGATTAAGGCTCTTATGCTGTTTAAGCCGTTAAAGATAAAGTGGGGATTTAATTGCGATTTTAGTTTGTTGAGCTGGATCTCATTGATACTGGCCTGATATTTCAAAGCGGCCTTGTAGTTTTCAAAATAGTGATAGACAAAATATACCAGTGACCAAATAAAGTAGAGAAACAGGCCTCCGAAGAACTGGGTTACTATCCATCCCAACAGTTGATTGGCTCCCACACTTATGCCTAGAATTACATTAAGCAGTAGTTCGAACAAAAAGCAACTGACGCTCAAGATCAGTATTGACAGGGCGATACGGGGAATTAACCTGGGACTAAGCATTTTTAACCAACCCCACCTGATGATAAGATTCCGGTAAATATGGGTGGAAAAGATGAAATAGAGGGTTAAAAATCCATGACCGGCAATTTGAGCTGCTCCCAGATTACCGTCATCCAGGGCAAAGAGAACCAGGTTGAAGGCGGCATAGGTCGACCATCCGACTACCTGACAAATCCAGTATATTTTGGTCCTGTTCATTCCCTCTGTATCTTCCTAAATTAAGCATACACCGGGATTAAAGTACAATAAATTCCACCAACGGAATTTATCCGGTTTGAGGGAGGTTCATCCGGCTTCCACCGGGCTGGTTTTTTCCTTGTCGAACCTCCTGATTATTAATCTGTTACCTTTATCGTAAGTGAAATAACTCCACACCCAGTTGACGAAGGTTACCAACTTGTTTCTAAATCCAATCAAGGAGATCAAATGAATAAACATCCAAAGTAGCCAGGCAAAGAAACCACCAAATTTCAACCCATTGGGAAATTCCACCACTGCCTTCTTGCGACCAACTGTGGCCATCGAACCCAGATCCTTGTATTTAAAAGATTGCATGGACTTCCCCTGAAGTACGGCCTTTAGATTTTTGGCCAGCATCCGTCCCTGCTGGATGGCGACTTGCGCTACCATAGGATGACCCTTGGGAGCATCCTGGTTTTTCATCAGGGCGATGTCGCCGATGGCGAAAATACTGGGAACATTTTCTACCTGGTTAAATTCGTTTACCAAAATCCTGCTTTTCTCCACCACCAGGTGCGGAAGGCCATCAACCATATTGCCATGAACTCCGGCAGCCCAGATCAGGGTGTGGCTTTCAATACTTTGGTGGTTGTTCATAAATACTGTTTGTCCATCATACCCGGTAACCACCGTATCCAGGATGACCTCGGTTCCGTATTGCTCCAAATACTTTTTAGCGTTTGTTGCCGCTTCAACACCCATGGCACCCAGCAACCTGGATTCTCCCTCTACTAAAAAAACCTTCATATCGCTAAAATCAAGATCCGGGAAATCCCTGGGAAGTACATGCAATTTCAATTCTCCCAGCGCCCCTGCCACTTCTACTCCGGTGGGACCTCCACCTACAATGACAAGGTTCATCAGCCTTTGATGATTTAGCGGATCTGCGGTAAGCACTGCTTTCTCGAAGTTTTGTAGTATATGGCTGCGAAGATTAAGCGCATGTACTACTTTCTTCAGGGGAAAAGCCTTTCGCTTTACCTCCTCCAATCCGAAAAAGTTGGTTTCTGAGCCACAGGCCAATACCAGAAAATGATACGATAATTTGCCTATTGGAGTATTTATGGTTTTACCTTGGTAATCAATACTTTCCACCTTCACCATCCGAAAGTAGAAGTCCCTGAAACCATCGAAAACCTTTCTAAGGGGGCCCGCTATGGAATCGGGTTCCAGCCCCGAAGTAGCCACCTGGTACAGCAGCGGTTGAAATGTATGGTAATTGTTTCGGTCGAACAGAACTACCTGATAAGGTCCGTTTTTTAAATTCCTGGCCAACTCCAAACCGGCAAATCCACCACCCACGATCACCAGTCGCGGTTTGTCCGACTCCGGTATATCTAAACTCAAATAATCTGGTATCATAAAATGTGTTTCCCTTTAGTTCAACGCTGAAAGTAGCTGGTCAGTTTCTGCTATCTTCCATTTCCCGGGAAAACCCCTATATTTTTTTCGTGAAACATTTTTTAGCCCCTGGGGGAACTCTTTGGTGCTACCGGTGTTTACTAACTAAGAACGAGATGTTCATAGTTGATAGATTTTAATGTTTTGGTTAACCCCGCCCGTCAGGCGGGGTTTCTTTATTGGTCGTTCAACTCCTGTCGCAAAAATTTTGCGGTATAGCTTTCAGGGTGGTTGGCCACATCCTCGGGGCTTCCAAAACAAACCATTTTACCTCCCATCTCGCCTCCTTCAGGACCCAGATCGATAATATGGTCAACTGCTTTTATTATATCCATATTATGCTCAATGATCAATACGGTATTCCCCTTGTTTACCAGCTTATTTAATAACAATAAAAGGTTTTTCACATCCTGAAAATGAAGACCGGTGGTGGGTTCGTCCAGTACATACAGGGTCTTTCCGGTATCTCTTTTGGAAAGCTCCGAGGACAATTTGACCCGTTGGGCCTCTCCTCCCGACAAGGTGGTCGCGTGTTGCCCCAGACTGATATAACCCAATCCAACCTCGTTGAGCGTAACGATTTTTTTCAGGATTTTGGGTTGGTTTTCGAAGAATGTCACGGCCTCCTCTACGGTCATGTCCAGCACATCTGAGATGGATTTTCCCTTGAATCGGACTTCCAGGGTTTCCCGGTTGTATCTTTTTCCCTTACAGGTCTCACAAGGCACCAGTACATCGGGTAAAAAATCCATTTCTATTTGTTTCATACCACCTCCCTGACAGGTCTCACAACGACCACCTTTGACATTGAAGGAAAACCTTCCGGGTTTGTAACCCCTGATCTTTGCCTCGGGCAAATTTGTAAATAGTGCCCTGATATCGGTAAATACACCGGTGTAAGTAGCCGGGTTCGAGCGGGGTGTGCGTCCTATGGGACTTTGATCAACCTCAATTACCTTATCGAGATGCTGCACTCCATCTATGGATTGGTAGGGCAACGGTTCCCTCTTCGACTTGTACAGTTTACTTTTTAGAATAGGAATCAGCGTATCGTGTATCAATGAGGACTTTCCACTACCTGAAACCCCGGTAATACAAACCATTTTCCCCAACGGAACCTCCAGGTCAACCTGGCGCAGGTTATGTCCCGATGCTCCCTGTAGTTTGAGCGTAGCTCCGTTACCCTCCCGCCGATTCCGGGGAACCGGGATCTTCCGGGTCCCGCTGAGGTACTGGGCAGTATCACTATCTTTTTGAATGAACAATTCCGGAGATCCCTGGGCCACTATGGTCCCGCCATGCCTGCCGGCACCGGGTCCTATATCCACAATATGGTCGGCACTAAGCATCATCTCCTTGTCGTGTTCCACCACCAAGACTGTGTTCCCCAGGTCCCTAAGATCTTTTAGGGCCTGGATCAACCGTTGATTATCCCGTTGATGCAGCCCGATACTGGGTTCATCCAGAATATACAAAACCCCCACCAGCTGCGTTCCAATTTGGGTAGCCAGTCTGATCCGTTGAGATTCTCCCCCGGAAAGTGTGCGCAAAGGACGGTTTAAGTGCAGGTAACCCAGGCCAACATTTACCATAAAGCCCAGCCGTTTCCGCAGTTCTTTCAGGATCTCAACGGCCACTACCCTTTGCTTGCTTTCCAGGCGGTCTTCAAGGCCCCGAAGCCAGTTGTTTAACTGGTCAATATCCATTTCCGCCAGCTCAGCGATGTTCTTACCATCGATCTTGAAATGCAGGGATTCCTTCTTCAACCTGGCACCTGAGCAGTCCGGACAGTCACTCACCTGGGTAAATTCTTCTACCCATTTTCGTATTTTGTCGGAACCTGAATCCTTCTGCTTCTCCAGGAAGCTGATGATGCCTTCAAATTTAGTATGCCACTTCTGTCCGGGATATTTCACCGAATCGACCGCAACCGGAACCGAATCGCCATGTAAAATTACCTCCAGTATTTCTTCCGGCAATTCCTTAATTGGAGTAGTAATATTAGCTCCATGCCGTTTTAGCAGAGAATTGAGTTTTTTAAATATCCAAATGTCCCGGTATTCTCCCAGTGGAGCAATACCTCCCCGGCTAATGCTCAATGATGGATCGGGGATAACTGTTTCCCTGGTGATCTTAGCAAAGGTTCCCAGCCCCCGGCAGGTGGGACAGGCACCGTATGGTGAATTAAAGGAAAACGTGTTGGGTGCCGGCTCATCGTAGGCCAGCCCGGTGGCAGGATCCATCAGATATTTCGAGAAGTGATAAGTATTTCCCTGTTCATCAAGCGTCAGAATAACCCCTTTCCCGTGATACATGGCGGTTTTGATGGAATCTGTTAGTCTTGACTTCTCCTGAACCGCAACTTTTAGCCTGTCAATTACAATTTCTATGTCGTGTATTTTGTAGCGGTCGACCTGCATCTTGGGGACCAGTTCCTGTACCTGGCCATCAACCCGTACCTTGGTAAATCCCTGTTTGCGAATTTGGACGAAAAGCTCCCGGTAATGTCCTTTTCTTCCCTTTACCACCGGCGCCAGCAGGGTCAGTACCGAATTATCGAACTCACCGGCAATATGATCAACGATCTGGCTTTCGGTTTGCCTGATCATTTTTTTCCCCGATAAATAGGAGTAGGCGGTTCCTGCACGTGCATACAACAAACGCAGGAAATCATAAACCTCGGTGGTTGTCCCCACGGTACTCCTGGGATTCCTTGAAGTAGTTTTTTGTTCAATGGATATCACCGGACTGAGGCCGTTTATCTTATCGACGTCGGGTCGCTCCATATCACCAATAAACGACCGGGCATAGGCCGAAAAGCTCTCCATGTACCTTCGCTGCCCCTCGGCGTAGATGGTATCGAAGGCCAGTGATGATTTACCACTACCACTGATACCGGTTATCACTACCAACTGATTGCGAGGTAGCTGAACGTCGATATCCTTGAGATTGTGCTCCCGAGCCCCGAAAATCTCTATGTACTGATATCCGGTATGGTCAAATCCGTTTGAAGTGTGATCTATTGACTGTTTTTGCTGGGTAATTGACACGCGCTGAAATTAAACCACAAAGATACCAATTTAGGAAGGAATGAAGGGTAGTTGGCAATAGGCAGTTGGCAGTTATTTGCTTAAGCGCCGGATTTAGTCGGTTGTCACGCTTGAGTGTACAGAAGAAATTGGTGTTGAAACGGCCTTAGCGGAAGGGATCAGGGCAGATTTCGGAATGGAGATGGTATACTCTTTGCCATTTCTCACGGTAAGGGATTTTCTGCGAAGCCATGGGTTGTGCTTTTTCAAAATCTTGTAGTTGATCCCCTGGTCCTGAGCGAATTGCACCAGATCATCGATTGATTGGGCAACCTGAATTTCCCTGAGTTCCTCCTGTTGGTAAAGATGTTCCTTGGGAATATCGAAACCGTATTTTTCAGGATTGGTTATTAATTCCTTGGCAGCCAGCACCCGGAATATATACCTGCTGGTTTCTTCATTCAACAAGAGATCGAAGTAAGAATCGACTCGCTGCTCTTCCAGGCGATCGCTTAAACCTTTTATACCCATATTATAGGAAGCAGCGGCCAGGGTCCAGCTGCCAAATTTGTTGTATGCCTGTTTGAGGTACCCGCAGGCGGCCCGGGTAGATTTTAGCGGATGGTATCTTTCATCTACTTCGCGGGTTACTTCCAGCCCCAGCTCCCTGGCTGTTGGTTTGAGAAACTGCCAGAACCCCACTGCTTCAGCAGGGGATACAACATTCAACAAACCGCTCTCAATCACTGCCAGGTATTTCAAATCGTCGGGAACCCCTTCCTCTGCCAAAATTTGTTCGATTTGGGGTAACCAGCGATTTGATCTCTTATATATGAAAATAGAATTATTATGCCAGTAGGTGTTTATGTGCAATTCCCGGTCCAAACGCTCCTGTACATCCTGAATATTCAGGGGTACCGGCTCTCCCGCAAAACTCAGGCTGTCTGGCACCTCCACGGATACCGTCTTACTGCGCACCGTCCTGATAGTGGTGGGCATTTCGGGAACTGCCTTTATTGATACAGGGTCGTCCTGTTCCGGAAGTTTTCTCAGGTAAAACAACACCAGAACCAATATCAGGGAGGTAATCGACAATATGAGAGGAGCTTGCTTAAGCATTAGAAATTTGGAGTAAGCAGGTATTTTGAATAGAAATCATCCATGATCTTAACTGCCTCAGTGGGTGTTTCTACCAGTTTAAAAAGATCCAGGTCCTCCGGGTTGATGGTTTTGTAATTCTCCAGCAGCGTTTTCTTGATCCAGTCTAACAGTCCCTGCCAATATTCACCCCCTACCAGTACAATGGGAAACTGCCCGATTTTCTTGGTCTGTATCAATGTTAAGGCCTCAAAAAGTTCATCCAAAGTACCAAATCCACCGGGCATTACCACAAAACCCTGGGAATACTTTACAAACATCACTTTTCTAACAAAGAAATAGTCAAAGTCTATCAGCTTGTCCGGATCGATGTATATGTTGGCACCCTGTTCAAAGGGAAGGTCGATATTTAGTCCCACAGATTTTCCACTTTCACCCTTAGCTCCTTTGTTGGCCGCTTCCATAATGCCAGGTCCGCCACCGGTAATCACCCCATAGCCATGTCTTACCAGCTTGGCGGCAATCTCCTCCGCCATATGATAATAAGTCTGGTCCGGCGAGGTTCTGGCTGACCCAAAGATCGATACACACGGTCCTATTTTGGCCAGTTTCTCAAAACCATCTACAAATTCCGACATCACCTTAAAGATTACCCAGGAATCGGAGCTCTTGATTTCATTCCAGTCCCGGTCTTTGAATGCCTTTCTTATGCGATTCTCATTTTCAATGAGTTGGAAATCCTCTTTTGCTTTATCTGCCTCCGTCTTTAACCTCTTTTGTCCCATCTTTTCTTTTTAAATTAATTCTTACTTGAGAATGTCCTGCAACGCGGTAGTGAGCTCCGGATAACGAAATTGATAGCCACTTGACGCTATTTTGCGGGATGATACCCGGTTACCTCCCGTGACTACCTGGGCCATCTCTCCCATCGCCAGCTTCAGGGCAAGCTCAGGCACCGGGGGTAGCCAAATAGACTTATTCAAAACCTGTGCCAAAGTCCGGGTGAAGGTTTCGTTAGTTTGCGGATTTGGGGCCACCGCATTGTAGACTCCCGATAATGATTGATTCTCAATGGCCATTAAAATCATCCGGCACAGGTCATCAATATGTATCCAGCTCATATACTGCTTACCGGAACCCAGAACTGCGCCCACATTCATTCTGACAGGCTTGGCCATTTTGGGCAAAGCACCACCATTTTCGCTTAACACTATTCCTGTTCTTAAGGTCACCAGACGCAACTTTAATTCATTCAACCGTTCGATCTCCTTTTCCCACTGGCTGGTCACTTCCGCCAGGAATCCCTCACCAACGGCGGACGATTCATCCAGCCAGCTATCACCGGTATCCATTCCATAAATACCTATGGCCGATGCCGCAACTACAGTTTCACAAATACCCTCTGCTTTTGCCAGTTTTGTATAGAGCAACCTGGTAGACTGTACCCGACTCTGCAAAATGATCTCCTTACGGGAGTCGGTCCACCTCTGGTCTGCAATACCCGCACCTGCCAGGTGTACAACAATATTAGCTGATTCCAGGGCATCATTCTCAACAAATCCCTCCCTAATATTCCAAATGTAGGATTTGACATCTTTTTTGGAAGTTCTGCTTCTACCCAGATGCGACACCTGGTAGCCCTTATCCAGCAATAATGCTGTCAGGGCGGTGCCCACCAGACCAGACCCTCCGGTAATAAGTATGTTTAAAGGCATGCCTGTAATTTACGGAATTGCTGTAAAAGTTGTCTTTAACCACCTGCGTTGCATTGGGCAAAAAAAAGCCAGCTCCCTTTTGGAAGCTGGCTCTTCTTTGAAACGATTAATTTATAAGGCGTATGATAAGCTAAATGTGAATGAACGTCCAATCCGGTAGTTCTCGTAATTGAAAACACCTCGGTCATCATCAAACTCCTTCTTGAAAGTCATATCCAGCAGATTAATGGCTTTGAAGCCTAAACTCCAATGCTCAGTTAATGCTTTATTAGAAACAAAGTTCAAAGAAGGACGAGGCTTTTCGAAAACATCAGGATCCAGAGCCCCGGTTACAAATGCCAAACGCTCTCCAAATATGTTAAAGGAGACATTGTTTTCCCATTGGAGCTCTTGACTGTTATGACTTAACCTGAAATTTAAAATGTATGGCGACTGCCCTTGAAAGGTCCGGGTGTCTTCGATATTTGGTCTGTTAGCCGACTCCAGCGCATCCAGTTCTCTCTGGTCTTTATCCACTTCGGAGAATATATACGAGACATTCATTCCGAATTGAAAGTTCTCCAAAGAAGGGCTAATAAAGTCCAGCGTTTTTCTAATTTCCGCTTCTACCCCCATTACAATGGCCTGATCCACATTTGCAGGCTGTATTTCTGGAGTAGACGCTTTAGGTGTCAACAACCAAATGATCGGGTCCTGGAAATTCTTATAGTAAGCGCTTAGGGCAAATAACTCTCCGGGCCGGGGATAGACCTCATAGCGCAAATCGTAATTCTGAATAAGCGTTCGCTTAAGATCTTTATTACCCAGTACTGTGGGCTCATTGGGAGTTCCGAAACTGGCAAAAGGAGAAATCTCCCTCATATTGGGTCTCGCCAACGTTTGGCTGAAAGCAGCCCTTAGGTTAGAATGTTCAGATAGTTCATAAATGAAATTTACTGATGGCAGAATATCGGTTTCGTCAATACTTCCATTCCTGCTTTCCAAAACAGGATTCCCTTGTTCATCTACTTTACCGAAAAACCTTTTGGTAGTATCTGCACTTATGGTAGTTAATTCAGTCTTTTCTATTCTAACACCGGCAACAGCCTTCAACTTTTCGGTTAACTTATATACTCCCATAAGGTATCCCGCGGTAATAATTTCATCGCCGGTATAACTATTACCCAGCACAGTCTGGTCCGAATAATACTGTCCTATGCCAAACTCTGTTCGGCCATTGGATTCATTAATTCCCGGACCCCCCACTACTCCGTAATTGGACAAGGAAAAATAGGCTGGTAAATTCCCTGCAGCTTCGGTAAATGAAACTACATTATCATTCAAACCCGGCTGCAGCGGAATCGGCTCTCTAAATAGGCCCAACTGAGATTCATTAAACGTCCGTTGTTTATCTGAGTAAGCAAATCCTGCCTTTATCACATTCTCCGGATTTTGTGTAATTGGCAAGGTGATATCAAGCTGAAAATTCAATTGCTCATCTTCCAGGTCCCTGTAAAAATGTGAGGGCAATCTTCCCACTTCGGATTTATTCATCACATAGTCACCGTTATCTCCCACCACATATCCGAATTGTCGCAGATCCGGCTCATCCTGGGTCAGATTCATGTACCCGGCTACCCAGTCAACTTTTAAACCTCGTGCACCCTCAAATACATGTTTACCTAGAAGCTGTGTACTAAACAGGCCTCTCTCCTGGAAGTGCACCGCCTGAGTTTCGTAGAAAGGTGAGGCGGTATTTCTCCAAAAACCATTGGAAATTAAGGCTTTGGAAGCACCTGAATGATTATATAAGGAGTTTAAACTAAGCTCATGATGAGGAGAAAGCTGTAAAGACAAGCCAAGAAGGGCACCAATCTGGGCTTCATCTGTGCTTTCTACTGCGGCCAGTGATTGTTCGTTGATCAGGCTAGTTGAACCGCCGTCAGAATAGATACCGGTAGTCTTATTATCGAGATGTAGAAAGCTACGGGAGTAATTTAAACCCAGGTTGAATCCCAGTGGCTTATCTCCCAATGAATATCTGTTACCTATTGCCAACTCAAGTCCATGATCCAAACTGGCATCCCCAACATTCGGCAGGAACCCATTGCTCAGCGACCGGGCCGATTCGTGGATGATTTGCCTGTCCTGGTTGTTTTCAGGAATCCTGGCTCTTCGTGCGGTAGATTCGGCCGCCCCACCCTGCAGAAACTCTTCATATTGGTTGAAAACTTCCGGCTTCTCTCGAATCCCACCGTCAAACCCTGTCATCTCGTTATTGGCCGCCGGATCCAGTAAGAAGTCATCCGCGAAACTGGATTGGGTATTGTAGGTTGCAGAAACCTTTGCTCTAAAATAAAATTCATCCGGGATCGACTTTGAGGTAATGTTCACCTTCCCACCGGTAAAGTTACCGGGCTGGTCCGGAGTAAAGGTTTTTAATGTGGTAATATTCTCAATCATGTCAGATGGTATCAGATCCATACTGGTACTGTTCCGGTATGGATCCGCACTGGGGATGGTAACATTATTCATTTGGGTAATGGAATATCGATCACCAAGACCTCTCATTACCATATATTTACCCCCCTCTATAGAGGCACCGGTCACCTGACGCATGGATTCTGCCGCATTCGATACTCCCAGTTTCCTGATTTCAGATGAAGAAATTCCATCCTGAACGGCAAATGCTTTCTTTTGAATTTGCAGTAAAACCACGTCGTTATCCTTGATCGCCTCTGCGGTGACAACTATCTCTTCCAGTACTGCTTCGGACCCTAATGTCACATTGATGGTAGTGGTTTCTCCCTCATTAACCACTACACCTTCAATTATCTGCTTGGTATAACTTACATATTGTACCACCAACGTGTAGGTCCCAGGTTCCAATTCCAGTAAGTAATCCCCATAAAGGTCGGCCACCGCACCTCTGGTAGTGCCATCTACCTGCACTGCAGCTCCAATTAATTCTTCTCCTGTTTCCTGGTCTACAACTTTACCGGAAATTTTGCCTGTCTGAGCCCAGGCGGGGAAGCTGGTTACTATTAATAATATTAGTAGTAGGTGTCTCATATTCTTTAGTTTAGATCCTGCAAAGATCATACTTTAGCATTATCTCTCTGATAACTAATAGTTAATAAATTGTTAACTCATGGCGAGGCATGGAGAGAAAAAAGGAAGCCAGTTACGACTTCCTTTTTCGTTTTGTTTATATCAACCTGCTAAGGTATCAAGCTATATTGCACTTACGGCATATAACCCAATATAGACAGTGTTGACCAACCATCCAGCCAGTTCTCTGTGGAGGAAAACGCCCCTCGGTAGTTGACTTGCTCCAAACCATCCGGCACAGTAGCCACGTCAGTATCTTCCGTTAAAGGCCTTGGGTCCAAACCTGCATTAGGAGTCCTGGAAACGCCTGACAGTACTCCTGTAGCAGAATACTTATTGAGATTATCCGCCAGCTCTGCTTCAACATCTGCAGTTTGCCCAACATAACCTCCGTCTCCCGAACTCGCTTTAACAAGACTGCTGAGATCGGTGGCGCCGGCAAAATTGGCCCAGGTGTTGTTGGTGATTTCAATTTGGTAATCATCGCGTGCCACGGTCAATCTCTCATAGCTGTCATTAGGCAGATCTCCGGATCCATCGCCAAGATCTTGTACCTCGATACCTACTCCGGGAAAGTCTTCCAGGATGGAATTACCTAATTTTCCTGCAAAGTTCTCTCTCATGAGTATGGCTTTATCTCTACCAGATGCCCCTGTTCCAGGCCCAATAAACGTCGCGTTATATATATTAGGTGCAGAGAAAAGGTCGGCATCATCAGGATCGGCGCCATCCCATTCACCGGAATGATCAAACCCGATGGTTTCATCACCCATCAAGGCAAATAAGAACTGTCCATGTCCTCTCCAGCCCAGGTCAAAATCAAAATCATCATCAGTGGAGAAGGCTACACTTATGTGCGAGATGTTTACAGTCCCGCCAAAGATCTCAACACCGTCATCGGCAGATGAGAAAATATCGATATAGTCAATTGTGGTACCCGATCCAATTCCACCCAAGGTCAAACCCTGAATTTCATCGCCTGCCACACCGTTAAGTGCAAACCCAGTGTACCTGATGGAAACATATTGCAACACACCAGAGTTATCGGCCGGATCTGTTCCTCCGTATAGTCCTCGTGGTTCTCCGGAGTCAATTCCTTCAATCTGTATCTCTGAGGCACCATCTTTTTCTGCGGGCGCACGACCCAACAGGATCAAACCTGCCCACTGTTGGTTTTCACCAGGTCCTAAGGAACCTGCCAAATCATCATCCTCAGCAGTTAAGATAATAGGGTCAGTAGCAGTACCTTCCGCAAATATCTGGGCTCCCCTGGTAATGATCAGTGAAGAGGTAGGGTCAGTACTGGTAGGATCTTTTTTAAATTTAATTACGGTTCCTGCAGGAATATTTAAAACACTTCCATCCTCTACATAAACCAGCCCATCGAACATGTATTCTACGCTGGCATCGAGGTTATATACTGTATTGGCTTCGAAAGTCGCATCCGTTACGGCAGGATCAGTTACATCGACTACTGGTTGCCCCACGTTTATAGTGGCATCAAAAGTAGTCGCCAGTGGAGGATTATTGTCATCT
>JAUIKU010000231.1 GCA_030430675.1 Bacteroidia bacterium
GACAAACCTGGAGTGATGACATTGTGTTATTGGATAATGAAGGCCGTAAAAATCCACCCTACCTCAAAGTGGCCACAGACCACCAGAGCAGGATAGACTTCCTTTTTACCGATGGACATCCCAAGATTGGGTCTGATGTATCGGTATACCATATGTACTATGATGATGGCGTATTTTTCCAGACCAATGGGGATACACTGGCAGGTATGGATCAACTGCCTATTCCTATTGCAAGTGTCAACAAGTTGTATAATGCCTCCGAGACAAATATCAGGGGCTGGATCTGGGATATTGCATTGGACCGTGGCCATCCGGTGGTTACTTATTCCCGCTACCCAACGGAAGACGATCACATTTATCATTATGCCTACTGGCATAATGGCGAATGGGTGGATAAGGAGGTAGTAAACTCAGGCAGTTGGATAGCATCACTTCGGCAGGGTGATGTCGTTAGGGAAGCGCACTATTCCGGAGGTATTGTGCTGGATCAGCAGGATCCAAGACAAATCTATTTGGCAAGAGATGTCTCAGGAAAGTTTGAAATTGAACATCGTCAGCTCCTGCCGGACGGTCAGTGGACAACCTCGCAGATCACAGCGGGCTCAACAGCAAATAATGTGCGGCCATATGTGGTGTACCATGCACCTCCTAAGTATGCATTGTTGTTGTGGATGTCTGGTGTTTATAGGCACTACACGGAATACGAGATGGACATCAAAATGGCTAAGGTGGTCTATTGAAGGGGCTTTGAGTTTCCATCTTGGTCAGCTCCCACCACCTTGTAAACCCCGCCATTGGCTTTTGCCATAAGGTAAAGCTCACCCTGGCTATCGGTTCCCAGGCGCAGGTCTACCCGTCTGGAACCGGTAATGGATGCCATGTCCGACAGCTTTCCATTCATGGATAATTGCAAGCGGTAAACCGGCGCCTGTTGTCCCTGATTCATGGCATCTACTTCCGAATAAAATAACGTTCCCAGCGAAATATCGCCAAAGATATATTTGCCTTTTAACTCTGGTACCGCCTGTCCGGAATAAACAAACCCTCCGGAAACCGCACTGCCTTCATCGTGGTCGTATTGTGCTACCGGGTAGGTATAGCTGGTATCGTCTTCGGGCAGGGGATATACCACTTCGGGATTGGCGTCCACATCAAACAGGAAGGTGCCCTCGCGATGGGGCCACCCGTAGTTGGCGCCGGCCTGACCCAGGTTTACTTCCTCCACACTGTGTTGCCCAATGTTGGTAATAAACATCTTACCGGAACCAGTTTCATCCCAGCTGATTCTATGGGGATTCCGGAACCCATAAGCCCAGATTTCTCCCAGGGCTCCTGGCGTGTTTACAAACGGGTTATCCGGTGGGATCCCGTAATTACCATTGGCGCTGCTACTACCCAGAGGATCTATTCTTATCACACTGCTCCAGATATCTTCATAGCTATCGCACAGAAAAGGATACCCCATAAGGGCGGTGCTGGCATCTCCAATACCCAGGTACAACATTCCGTAATCCGCAGTGCCAGGGTCTGCAAGTGGGTTGAAGGTTAGTTCCTGTAAGGTATGGGCACCCCCTGCCATATCTACTCGTAATAGCTCCCGCCGGGTGCCGGCAAAAGAATCTGCATCCGGATTATTAACCTTCCATTCCAACAAAATCCCCTGCATGGTGACTTTTATACTATCAGGTACCGGAAAATCTGCCGGGGCGGTTCCCGCCGGTTCGCTGTGCGTAGTGTAAAACAATCCATTCTGCTCAAATTCGGGGTGGAATGCCCAGCTTCCCAACCCATTGCCTTTACCTGGATTGTCAATGAAATCCGGTATTTCCGCGGCCAGGTCGATATAGGCTGACAACTCTTGATTCTCATGCACCTGGTATAGTTTTCCCCGCAGGTCGTGAATGAATAACCGGCCATCGGGTGAAGGAAACATCTTGTTTATCCGGGTCATGGGAGGGGCTTCTGAACTTGCAGGTACCGTAAACCACTTTTCAAGTTCCAATGTCAAATCAGATACTGGTATGGTGCCCGGGATGGGATTGATAAGGCCTCCTGGTCGGTTGTTCTTATTGCGTTTTTCGCCTTCAGAAAACTTATGTATAAATCCCAGAAGATCCTCCAGGTCTTCCCCCTCCAGCATGGGAAAAGGTGGCATGTACTGCTTATATTTTTCAAACAACGCGACCGCCCTGGGATCTCCGCTTTCGATCACTCCCGGAGGATTGTGAATAAAAGACACCAGCCATTCCTTGCCAACTTCGGAGGTAACTCCTGTCAGATTGGGACCAATACCATTTTCGGAAAAATTGTGACAGCTGGCGCAATGCTGGTTAAACAATTGCATCCCGTGCTGTATGGCCATTTCACCCCTGGCATATACGTCTTTGGATTCTACCACTGCAGCATTCTCACTGCCGGAGCCACAACCTGATAAAAAGCTGAGTCCACAAATTAACCCAGCGAGACAAATTAATCCCCTCAACCTTTCAACCATTTGTCAAACCAGTCAAAAGCATCCTTTTGCATTTGAGCATCAAATTTGTGTTCTCCGGGATAAAAAATAGCTTTATAGTTATCGGGTACTCCGGCCTTTTCATAAACCGCCTTTAGTATTTTATCCGCCCTGTGCATTTCTGGCAAGGTATACAGATCGTCCTCATTATCATTGAGAACCATAGTGGGAAGGGGAACTCTTAAACCCAGGACTTCCGGAAAATCCAGGTAGTTGGGCAGCAGGGGAGTGTAGGCCATCCAGGTATGTGTTTGGCTCTTATTCAGTAGAAAATCTCTCCAGGTGGACATAAATCCCACCGAAACTGCACATTTTACCCGGTGGTCCAATCCTCCCAGGTAATCCGTACGCAATCCTCCTCCCGACAGGCCACAGCATCCCAGGTTATTCTCGTCAACATCGGAGCGCGCCGATAGAATATCCAGGGCTACCTGATCTTCAACCAGGGTCATAGCCGGCCAGGTGGTGCCGGCACAAAAGAGTGATTTGGCCATAATGTGTTCATGGTTGGCAGCCCAGGTATTATAAATCTCAATATTTTTTGGGTCTTCGGGGTTTTCATCGGTTTTATCATCTACCCTGCAGGGACCCCATTCGATTCCCGTGATATCCTGGTACAACACCCGCCTGGAACCAAAGGTAAAGGTGTCGTGAACCAGTACCGCATATCCATTTTTTGCCAGTTCATTACCCCAGGCATGACCGGAATAGTAATGCTGGTAGTGCTCTTCCATCATGGGGTGCATCTTGTCGCTGGTGCGGGAAATTTTCCGTTTACCAAAATACTTTTGGCCACCGTGATCGTGCAGACCCAGTACTCCCGGTAAAGTACCTTTGGCATTGACCGGTTTCATAAATACTGCTTCAGTGGGCCGCCCATAACCTAATTGCCACTCCAGTAATTCAATTTGCAGTCCATCGTATTCAAACTTGTCTTTGGTAGTCACCCGGGGAGTATTAATGGTCATGGAAGGTGGAGCTACCAGTTCCATGGTTTTTTTTAGGGCCTGAGGTCGCCATTTCTCTAAATCGTCAAAGTCAGGGTGTCGAAATGACAATGACGGCGGGTCTCCCAGGTTGCCCGTCACATAGGGGCCGTAGTTACCAATTAAACTCTGATCAATCTGCGGGTTGGATTCCATACTTTGTGATTTAGCTACCAGAGGAGCTATGGTTCCCGCCATACCGGTTGGTACCAGTGAAGCACTGCCGATAGCTGCTGCTGATTTAATAAATTTTCTTCTTGAATTACTTTTTATCGCCATGACTGAATACTCAAATTCAATAATATGATTTTCCGATAATTATATGTTACATATTAAGGAATCTTTATTGTTTGAGAGGATTATGCCCCATAAAAATTAGCTGTTAGAAAAGCTTTTGTTAATTTTATATTAACTGGTTTTGGTAATATCCGTGTTATACCGGACCGGTATTTTTTGACAGTTTCAGGACCATTTACTGATTTTTATTACATCTGTTAGGTTTCCTGTCAACTTTACATAATTACATTTTTAGGATTTTTTAATTTGATACAGTCAATTTTGTCAGTTGTACTTTATTCGGAACAATACAATTTGCTGAATCAGTAACCGGTTTCTACTAGTTGAAAATAGTACAAACCAGTTGTGAGTAAATACTTAATATAGCCGGTTAGAAAGCTGGTTTTACGGGTGGGTGCTCTGAAAGTGCAAATCAGGCCTGAATAGATTTTTAAGCCAAAACTAAACAACCGACAATGCTGCATATAAATTTTTGAATTTTTTTATTATTTTGGAAACCACCAGATATTCGACCTTGTTAATAATATACAACTAACTAAACAATGGAACCCAGCTACAATTCAATATCCAAGGAGATAGGCTACATCGGGTTTATGATCTTCCCGACGGTAGAGGAAATGGATGTCCTTCTAAGTAATTTATCTCAGAATCCTACTATTACCGATTTTAAGAAAGCATTGAGCCTTTACCGGTTCACCCCCGAAGCTGAGACGGAAGAGCAAAGAAGAATTATTTATATGTTACAGCTGGGTCTGTCACTGTCCAAAAAGGAATTGTTTCCTGAGGATGAGAAGCAGCCGGTACTGGCTGCGGCAGTTAACTACTTCATGAATTTAATCCCGAGCGTGGCTTTATAAAGCATCTCAAACTGCAAAAGTTCTACTTTCTTAGTCGATCCTTTTCCAGTAGCATCCTTAAACTGGTCTTTACAATTTCACCCATATTTCCGCACTGGAGGAAACGGTCATCTCCGTAGTACTCGGCCATTTCGGTTTTTAATGTCTTGATGTGCCGTGGCTTGGAAATTGTATCCGAAATCATACAGTCTATTAGGTCTTTTAACCGGTATCTGGACGATTTGATACGAGAGGCAATTAACGATTGTTCCTCTCGTTGGTATTGTCTGACGGTTTCAGGCGTCATCAGCTTTATACCCAATTCGATGATGGGATTGTTTTGTTTAAAGTATTGGGGCATGTAGACGGTTCGTTTACCTTCGAACGACTGCTGATCGAAATCAATGGCCCGGATTCTGTAATGAGTTTCTTCAAAGTCGGGAGTGATATCTATGACAAAATTATTGGAGTGCATATCTCCCAGCAGCCTGACAAAAGTGCGTTCATTGAATTTAACAAACTCTTTGGCCAGCCGTATTTCATTAATATCCGGCCCGTTCATATAGTATTCGATGAACTGATCGCCCGGAATTCCGGCGATATGCTCTTCCACCAGGGTATTGTCTGAGACCAGGTAATTGATGCGGTTGGGAGATAGAATGTGTTCTAATTCCAGGCCGTAGATGCGGCTGGCATCAGCATTTTTTATATAGAAGTAGTCGAAGTTGTCATTAATTCGATTGACTACTCTGATCCTAAATGGGCGGGTATTGCCATATATGCAGATATCGATTCGCTCAACAAACAAATGCTCTATTACCGATACATCTCCATCCGCCGTCAGGATTGAATAGACTTCTTTAAGCGCTTGTTGTACCTGCCTGCCCTCTGAGTCGGGAAACAAAACGGTTTCCCAAAGTGAGTCGTTACCTCTTGAATCGTACAGGGCAAAGCTACTGTCATAGCGGGTTAGGTCGCCGTAGGAAATTGGCAATGGCTTTTCCCGCTCCTGCTCGTACAGGTAACTACGCAGGCGTTTGCAGATGGGGAAAGGAATTTTCTTCTTATGGATAATTGCCATACCGGCTAATGATAGCGAGCGGTATAAAGATAGCAATTAGAAAGGCTATAAATGGTATCTGATACCTATTATGGTATTTATTGAGAGTTGCTCTTCAGTTCAATTTTCTTGCGGATATACTCGACTGCCTGGTTGATGGTAGCAAGGTTTTCCGCGTCATTGTCAGGAATCTTCAGGTCGAATGCTTGTTCGAATTCCATGATAAGTTCCGCATAATCCAGGGAATCAATCCCCAGGTCTTTAATAAAATTGGCGTCGGTGGTTACCTCGGTTTCTGCCAGCCCTAGTTTATCGACTAAAATATCCGTAATGGTTTGGTGTATATTCTCCATTCGTAAAGGATTTATTGCACAAAACTAGTCAATTTTCCCTGAATTTAAACTACGGGAACCTTTTCCAGTTCCTGGTCTTCAAATCGCAGCGAAAACTCAGTGCCTTCATTCAGATTTGACATCACTTTTATGGCTCCCTTGTGTTGTCTCATAATCTGTTTCGAGAGGCTGAGGCCTATTCCGCTGCCGTTCTTTTTGGTGGTAAAAAATGGGATAAATATTTTACTGATTGCCTCTTCGTCTATTCCCGAGCCGTTGTCCTTAATCTTGACGGTTACGTTGCTCTTGCCATCGGTACGGGCAGAAAGTCGGATGTGCTTTTCCGGTTGCTCTTCCAATGCCTGAATGGCATTTTTGACAATATTGATCATTACCTGTTCGATCAGTTCCGGGTCTACCTTAATTAATAGTTCCGAAGGCTTGACTGAAGTGGAGACGTTGATATGGTGCTGGTCCAGATCGTGCTTTAACAGGGTCAAAACACGTTGAAAGATTTCTTTTACCTTTACTTCCTTCATCCTGGGAATCGGAATGCGGGTCAGGTTTCTAAAATCACTGACAAAACGGATAAGACCCTCACTGCGTCGTTGAATGGTCTGTATGGCCCTGTGAATGTCATCCAGGTCATCTTTATCAATCACGTATTGATCTTTGTTTTCTTCGATGTTGTTCCTAAGGTCTCCGTCAACAGTGGCGGCCAGGGATGAAATCGGGGTTACGGAGTTCATGATTTCATGGGTCAGCACCCGGATCAGGTTTTGCCAGGCTTCCATCTCTTTCTCTTCCAGTTCACTCTGTATGTTTTGCAGGGTGATCAGTTTGAAAGGCTCACCCTTTAAGGTGAGCTCAATGGCGTAGATCGACAATTGGTAGGTATAACCTTCATGTTCTATTTTAATAAGGTCCTGGCCTCCGGTCTTAAGGCTTTCCAGGCTTTTTACCAGGGGATCGCTCAGTTGGGACAAACCGGAGATATTTTTTAGGTGTTTCACCCGTAGCAGTTTTTTTGCGGTGGTATTAATTATTTGGATATCACCGGACTTATCAAATGTCATCAATCCAATTCCCAGGTGCTGTACGATGGTTTTCAGGTATTGAGACTGGGCATCTTTTTCGTTGCGCAGGTCTGTCAGCTTTTGTTGAAGTTGCTG
>JAUIKU010000232.1 GCA_030430675.1 Bacteroidia bacterium
TTCTGATCAACCGCATAAAACTGACAAACGGAACAATTGAGAATCTCGGCCACTTTCGCCACCAGTTGCCTACTGGTGCGTGCTGAGTGGTTGGCATAAATTACCTGGTTTTGGTAATCAATCACCAGACTTCCGGTACCCTCCAGGAAGAGATCCTGGTTTTCATAATGAGAGAGGTCGATAACCTGCTTAACCAGAAAACCGTATTGTTTTTCCAGCGCAGTGATGTATTCGGGTCTACGTTCCAAACGCCGGCTGGGGGCCAGCATTGGATACAAAATAACCTTTCCATCGTGGTGGGTGCTGATCCAATTATTGGGGAATACCGCGTCAGGGGCTTCCAATGTGGACTCCGGCAGAAATTCCATTACCTCCACACCAGCTGATCTCAGGGTTTCTACCAAGTGGGTAAATTCGGAAACTGCCCGATATTTGATTCCCGAAGTATCTTGTTTTCCACTTGCCTGCTGGAAGGCATTGGAAGCTGCGGTTTCGGGGTTAAACCGGAATCCGATTGGCCGGACCATCATCACAGCATTGGGTGCCTGGGTGCCTAACATCGGGTTGTTGTTATTTGACCAAATTTAGGCAAGGAATTTGGTATTAAAGCATATCCAACCTCATTTTCATAACCTTACGCAGATTATTGGCCAGGTCCAGGGATTGATTGAAGGTGAGGGTCTGCTGACCATCGGAATACGCCTTTCTTGGATCCTGATGCGCCTCGTAAATCACCCCATCCGCACCCGCCAAAACGCTGGCCAGTGCAATGGCCGGTACGTGATCCCTGATACCGATACCATGGGAAGGATCTGATATTACCGGGAGGTGACTTTTTGCCTTGAGAATAGGTATGGCGTTAATATCAAAAGTATTTCGGCTGGCCTTCTCATAGGTACGAATACCCCTTTCGCATAGCAACAACTTCTCGTTGCCTCCAGAAAACACGTATTCAGCTGAGTACAGTAATTCGTCTATAGTTCCGGAAATCCCCCTTTTGATCATGACGGGCTTATCTACTTTGCCCAGTTCGTCCAGCAGGTTATAATTTTGGGTATTTCTGGCGCCCACCTGAAAAATGTCCACATAATCGTACATCTCCTCTATTTGAGATACCTGCATTACCTCGCTAATGATCTTGATCCCATTTTCATTAGCCATTTGATACCAAAGGCGCAGTCCATCGATACCCATACCACGAAAGGAATAAGGTGAGCTCCGGGGTTTGTACACTCCACCTCTCATAATGCCTATCCCGGCTTTCTTCAGGTGCTCAATAGTGTTTTTAATCTGCTCCTCCCCTTCAATGGAACAGGGTCCGGCCATAATCGACAGATTGCCCTGTTTGATCACTATATCATTCCCCAGGTCAATTTCAGTAGGATCCACTTTCCATTTAGCAGAAACCAGTTTGTAATTATCCGATACCACATGAATATCCGCTACCCCGTCCATGAAACCAATGGCCCGGATATCAAATTCTCCCTTGCCAATGGCTATCAGGTAAGAACCCTTTTGGGTATTCACCTCTTTGGTGGTAAACCTGTGCTCAGTAAGGTAATTTCTCAACTCCTCTATCTGCTGTGGAATAGCCTGGGGTTTAAGCTGAATGATCATTACTTAAAGTCCTTTAATTGAATGCACAAAATTTTCGATACCATCACCCAATTCATCTGCCTCTTTTAATGCATTGATAAAGGCACTCCCGATGATGGCTCCCTTTGCGTATTGACAAGCTTTGCGGAATGTTTCGTTATCTGAAATTCCAAAACCGATTAAAAACGGATGCTGTAAATCCAATGACTGCAGCCGTTTGAAATAAGCCTCCTGTCGTTCGCTGATGCCCGATCTTGCCCCGGTAATGCTGGCATCTGACACCGCATAGATAAAGCTGCTGCTGTGCCGGTCAATCCATCTGATACGCTGGTCGCTGGTTTGAGGAGTGATCAGAAAAATATTATGCAGGTTGAACTCCTGGAAGACCTGCTGATAATGATCCAGATACTCCTGGACCGGCAGATCGGGTATGATCAATCCGCTAACACCTCTTTCACCACAGTGTTGGCAAAAGCGTTCCACCCCGTATTGTAAAATGGGATTAAAGTACCCCATCAGTATTACCGGAATGCTGATATTTTGCTCAAAAGAGAGGAGTTGTTCCATAAGCAGTTCCAGGGTCATGCCATTCTCTAGCGCCACTTGATTGCTTTGCTGAATGGTTGGGCCATCCGCTACCGGATCGGAATAGGGCATGCCAATCTCGATCAAATCCGCCCCCGACTCCTGCAGCTTAGCAGCAATTTCCGATGTCTGGTGGAGCTTAGGGTACCCGGCAGTAAAGTATACTGACAGTATCTCTCCTGCTTCGCGATGCCATAGACTGGCTAGCTTGTCGGTACTGGATATCTTCTCCATGTTTTTCAATATTTTCCTTTCTCAATATAGGTTTCGAGATCTTTATCACCACGGCCAGATAGGTTTACCACTACCAGATCATTCCCCACAAACTCCAGTTGTTCCAGGGCCGCCAGTGCATGAGCGGATTCCAGAGCTGGTATGATGCCCTCCAACTTGCTCAACCTAATTCCAGCCTCCAGAGCCTGCTGGTCGGTAGCACTCATAAACGATGCCCTGCCTGATTCAAACAAATGAGCATGCAAAGGACCGATTCCCGGGTAATCCAAGCCCGCCGATATCGAGTAGGGCTCAACTACCTGTCCATCTGTGGTCTGCATCAAAATAGTCATACTTCCATGTAATACCCCACGCTTTCCCAGGTTGGTAGTGGCTGCAGAGTGACCTGAACTCAGGCCTTGTCCGGCCGCTTCAACCGCTATCAGACGCACCTGATCATTTTCATTAAAATGATAGAAGGCACCGGCTGCATTGCTTCCGCCACCCACGCAGGCTATGACATAATCGGGATACTCCCTCCCCTCGTGTTCTTTAAGTTGTTGTTTTATCTCCTCACTAATTATCGACTGAAACCGGGTAACCATATCCGGGTAGGGATGCGGTCCCACCACCGAACCGATGATATAATGGGTATCCACCGGATGATTGATCCAATGTCTTAGCGCCTCATTGGTAGCGTCCTTCAGCGTACGACTGCCGCTGGTAGCTGGCCTGACTTCCGCCCCCAGCAACTTCATGCGCTCCACATTGGGTCGCTGCCTGGCCATGTCTACTTCTCCCATGTAAACAATGCACTCCATACCCATCAGGGCACATACGGTAGCAGTAGCTACTCCATGCTGACCCGCCCCTGTTTCTGCAATTATCTTCTGCTTTCCCAATTTCTGGGCCACCAGGATCTGGCCAATGGTATTATTGACCTTATGCGCTCCGGTATGGTTGAGATCTTCTCGCTTCAGGTAAATTTTACACCCGTACTTGTTTGATAACCGCTCAGCCAGGAATAATGGAGATGGCCTGCCTACATAATCCTTAAGCAGCGACCTAAACTTATCCTGAAATACGGGATCTTGTATAATCTCCAGATAGCTGTTTCCCAGTTCTTCGATGTTGGGATAAAGCATCTCGGGAATAAATGCTCCCCCGAAAGAACCGTAGTAGCCATTTTTGTCAATCGAAAAACTCATAACTCTTGTAGTTTATTCTTGAGCGTTTGTAAACTGGTGATGTCCTTTAAGCCCGGTTTGATCTCAAAACAACTGTTTACATCAACAGCTGCCAGGCTAGGGAAATTCAGCTGGCACAACTGCTCGACATTCTCCAGTGATATCCCCCCACTAATTATTACCGGAGTGCGGTAATGGTACCCTTCCATTGCTGACCAGTCGAAAGCTTTTCCGCTTCCTCCATATTTTTCACTGGGCGTATCGAAGAGAAAAAAATCCACCCAGGGCTGATACAACTCAATTCTTTCCCGGTCACCCACATGCCGGGGTGGCAATACTTTTATTACGCGATATCCCTCCTGCCGTAATATCATGCAGTAGTCGGGGTGCTCATTTCCATGTAACTGTAAAAAATCAAGTCCATATCGTGTGGCCAGTGCTTTGACTTTCTCTATTTTTTCGTTTACAAATACACCTACTTTCGCGGTGGTTTTTGGAAAGTCTTTCCCGGGACCCGGCCAATCATCCCCTACATATCTGGGAGATCGCTCATAGAAAATAAAGCCCATGAAATCGGGTGCCATTTGCAAAACTTCCGCGATATTGCCCGATTCTCGCATTCCACAAACCTTCCACTTTAATTTCATGCCGGTTGATCCTGTGTTGCACTGAGATTTCTCAATTTCTGAATAAACTCCCTGCACTTCTTTTCGGGTCGATTGTGTGTCATGAAGTTTTGACCAATCAGAAACCCCGAATATCCATGCTTCCGCAGCCCCAATATGGTTTCTGGATCTTCAATCCCGCTCTCGGATATTTTAACTACATCATCGGGAATCGAACTGGCCAACTGTTCACTGGTTGCGATATCTACCTTGAATGTTTTCAGGTCACGATTGTTTACTCCCACCAGATCCAGATGCTGATTGAGATGCTGCTCCAATTCTTCCCGGTTGTGTACCTCAAGCAGTACCTCTAATCCCAGACTGTGTGCGAAAGCCCCAAGTTTACTGGTCTGGGCAGGTTCCAGAGCCGCGGCAATTAATAAAACCGTATCAGCTCCTATGGATTTCGCCTCAATGATCTGGTACTCATCGACAACGAAATCCTTACGCAGGATCGGACAGAAGTTAAACCGTCTGGCGGTACTCAGGTCATCATTTTTCCCTCCAAAATAATGTTCATCTGTCAATATCGACAATCCCGAAGCCCCCGCCTGCATATAGCCTATGGATACTTTTTCCACTGATGCGTATTGATTGATGGTTCCCTTGCTGGGAGACTTCCGCTTGAACTCGGCAATAATACCCCACCGGTCAGTTCGCAGCAGGTACTTTTTCATTGATACACAGGGAGTATTAAAGTATATACTCTTTTCCAACAATTGAGTGGGGAATAACGTTTTCCTCTCTTTGATCTCCTGTAATTTATGCTGTATGATTTCGTCGAGGATATGCATGTCTTATACAGTGGTGGTCTTTGATTCAATTAATGCTTTAAAACTTGCCAGGGCTTTGCCGGCCAGTAGTGATTCCCTTGCCTGGTCCAGCGCCTCCTTTTTACTCAATTGGGGACGAGCACACTTTAATGCCAACCCCGAATTGGCAATTACTACCTTATTCTGAGCCGTGGTACCCTGGCCATTTAATACTTTCCAAAAAATCTCGGCGGCTTCCTCGACCGTAGTACCACCCGCCAGGTCTTCGGGCTGAACCTGTGACATGCCCAAATCTTCAGGATAGACTAAAGACTCCTGCTCATTGGTAATCCATTTGAAAGGTCCTGTCAGACTTATCTCGTCGTATCCATCCAGTGAGTGTATGATACTGTATCGCTTGGTGGTTTGCTGGTAGATATAGCCGTAAAGTCGCGCCAGCTCCAGGCTGAATACACCCACCAGTTGATTTTTGGGCTGACTGGGATTCACCATGGGCCCCAGCATATTGAAGAAAGTCTTAACCCCTAGCTCCTTGCGTATAGGAGCCACATTCTTCATGGCCGGGTGAAACAATGGTGCATGTAAAAAGCATATCCCGGCCTGATCCAGATTTCGTAGTAACTGGTCCCGGTCGTTGGTAAACTCATAGCCAAAATGATTCATCAGATTGGATGATCCACAAATGGAGGAGACTCCATAATTGCCGTGTTTTGCCACATTTTGGCCGGCTCCAGCTACCACAAATGAAGACAGGGTAGAAATATTGAACGAATCCTTGCTATCACCGCCGGTACCACAAAGATCAATAACATCGTATCCCTCAAGTGGAACCTGAATACAAAGTTCCAGCATGGCATCCTTAAAACCAGACAGTTCTTCCACCGTTACCGACCTCATGGTAAACACGGTGAGAAAAGCAGCAATTTGGCTGTTGTTATAAGCCCCGTTGGCTAAATTGATCAATACTTCTTTGGCCAGACTTCGATCCAAAGACTTATAAGCGGTGAGATGGTTTAGTATTTCTTTCATTCTGAATTAGCCCTCAATCCAATTGCGGATCATCTGTTTGCCGTTGACTGTTAAAACCGATTCGGGGTGGAACTGCAACCCCACCACATCGTATTTCCTGTGTCTGATTGCCATTACTTCCTGGTCAAGATCCCGGGCGGTAATACTCAGATCGCCATTGACGGAATCCGGAATTACCGCCCAGCTGTGGTAGCGACCCACCTCAATTTTTGAGGGGATACCGTTAAACAGTATCTCTTGTTCATCCAATAGCAGTATATCAGAAGCAATGCCATGCAGCACCTGTTTCATATTGTACAATCGCGCCCCATAGACCTCTGCTATACCCTGGTGCCCCAGGCAAATTCCCAGGATACTTTTGCTGGGGCCGTATTGCTCAATCAGTTCTAACATTATGCCGGCCTCTTCCGGGATTCCCGGCCCCGGAGACAACAAAATTTTATCGAAGGTACCAACGGCATCAAGTGTTATTTTATCGTTGCGATACACCTCGGTTTGAGGCCCGTAACCCAACTCCCTGATGATATGCACCAGGTTGTAGGTAAAGGAGTCGTAATTGTCTAAAACTAGAATCTTCATCACTTAATAGCTATATATCCGCTGCTAACTCCATGGCCTGCCTTAAGGCAGCCAGTTTATTGTTAACCTCCTGTAATTCACTCTCGACCACTGATTTAGCTACTACTCCTGCTCCTGCCTGGTAGTAAAGAGTACCATTTTTGCTCAAGAATGACCTTATCATTATGGCATGATTAAAATCTCCGTTAAACCCCATAAAACCGATGGCACCTCCATAATAACCTCGAGATACATTTTCGTATTTATCGATCAGGGTCATGGCCATATGCTTGGGAGCACCTGACAAAGTTCCTGCAGGAAAAGTATCTGCCACTACTACCACTGGTGATATATCTCCCGTCAAATCGCCGCTCACTTTGGATACCAGGTGTATTACGTGTGAGAAATACTGAATTTCCTTGAAGGTGTCAACCTGTACTTCGGTACTGTTGCGACTCAGATCGTTTCGCGCCAAATCCACCAGCATCACGTGCTCAGAGTTCTCCTTGGTATCTGTAAAAAGTTTTTGTGCCAATTCGGAATCTCTTTGATCA
>JAUIKU010000233.1 GCA_030430675.1 Bacteroidia bacterium
ACATATGCCTTTAAACCTCGATGCCAAAATACCAGGAGGTCCCCTTGAGGACAAATGGTCTAAGCATATATTTGATATCAAGCTGGTGAACCCGGCCAATAAAAGAAAATTTGACATTATCGTGGTGGGTACCGGGTTGGCTGGTGCCTCTGCCGCCGCTACCCTGGCGGAACTGGGTTACAACATCAAAGCTTTTTGCTTTCAGGACAGTCCCAGAAGAGCCCACAGTATTGCCGCCCAGGGTGGAATAAACGCCGCCAAGAATTATCAGAATGATGGTGATAGTGTTTTCAGACTGTTTTATGATACCATCAAAGGCGGGGATTATCGCAGCCGTGAGGCCAATGTGTATCGACTGGCAGAGGTCAGCGAAAATATCATAGATCAATGTGTAGCGCAGGGAGTACCTTTCGCCCGTGAGTATGGAGGTTTGTTGGCCAATCGCTCCTTCGGGGGAGCCCAGGTAAGTCGTACATTCTACGCTCGTGGTCAGACAGGCCAACAACTGCTATTGGGAGCCTATGGTGCCTTGAGTCGTCAGGTGGCAAATGGCAAGGTGAAAATGTACCCCCGTACCGAAATGCTGGACCTGGTGGTAATCGATGGTCATGCCCGGGGGATCATTACCAGAAACCTGATCACCGGCAAGATTGAATCCCATAGTGCCCATGCGGTAGTACTGGCTACCGGTGGTTATGGCAACGTTTTTTACCTATCTACCAATGCCATGGGTTCAAATGTGACAGCGGCCTGGAGGGCGCATAAAAAGGGCGCCTTATTCGCCAACCCCTGTTTCACCCAGATCCACCCTACCTGTATTCCGGTTAGCGGAGACCACCAGTCTAAGCTAACTCTGATGTCAGAATCACTGCGTAATGACGGTCGTGTTTGGGTACCCAAACAAAAAGGTGACACCAGGAAACCCGGCGACATACCGGAAGAAGACAGGGATTACTATCTGGAACGGCGTTATCCTTCCTTTGGCAACCTGGTGCCCAGGGATGTAGCTTCCAGAAATGCAAAACAGGTTTGTGACGAAGGGCGGGGTGTTGGCGCCACCGGGTTGGCCGTATACTTAGATTTCGAGGCTGCCATTAAACGGGATGGCAGGGATACCATCGAGGCTAAATATGGCAACCTGTTTGACATGTACAAGCAGATCACCGGAGAGAATCCCTATAAGACACCAATGCGGATATACCCTGCAGTTCATTATACCATGGGAGGGCTTTGGGTTGATTATAACCTGATGACCACCATTCCGGGTTGCTATGCGCTGGGTGAGGCCAATTTTTCAGATCACGGAGCCAACCGATTGGGCGCCAGTGCCCTGATGCAGGGACTTGCCGATGGTTATTTTGTAATACCCTATGCCATTGGTGACTACCTGGCCACCAGGTCTTATGATAAGGTTCATATTGACCACCCTGAATTTAAGAAAGCGGAGCAAAGAGTAAGGGACCAGGTAGAAAAGCTACTGAGTATTAACGGCAACTCCACTGTGGATGAGATCCACCGGGAACTGGGAAATGTCATGTGGGATTATTGTGGCATGTCAAGGACCGCCGAAGGGTTACAAATTGCTCGTGAAAAAATCAAAGAGATCCGGAATAGGTTCTGGACGGATGTAAAAATACTGGGAACCAACGACGAGTTAAATATGTCTTTGGAGAAAGCAGGAAGAGTGGCCGATTTTATCGAACTGGGAGCACTGATGGTCGAGGATGCATTACATCGAAATGAGTCCTGTGGTGGGCATTTCCGGGAAGAGTATCAGACCGAAGAAGGAGAGGCCCTCAGAGATGACGAAAATTTTACCTACGTGGCAGCTTGGGAGTACCAGGGGGAAGACAGCCCAGAAACCCTCAATAAGGAGACTTTGGAATTTGAAAATGTCAAGTTGACACAACGAAGCTATAAATAGATCCGGATGAATTTCACTTTAAAAATATGGCGGCAAAAAGATGCCAGCAGTAAGGGCCAGTTCAAAACCTATCAGATAAGCGATATCAGTGCGGATAGTTCTTTTTTGGAAATGATCGATGAACTCAACGAGCATCTGGTCAAACAAGGTGAAGAGCCCGTGCATTTTGATCATGACTGCCGCGAAGGAATTTGCGGCACCTGCAGTATGTATATCAATGGCAGGCCCCATGGCCCTCAAAAAGGTATAACTACCTGCCAACTGCATATGAGAAGCTTTAAGGATGGAGATACCATCACCATAGAGCCCTGGAGGGCCAAGCCCTTCCCGGTGGTAAGAGACCTGGTAGTTGATCGAAGTGCCTTTGACCGTATTATGCAGGCCGGTGGCTATATTTCTGTAAGCACCGGTGGGGTGCCCGACGCCAATGAAATTCCTATCCCCACCTCAATTGCCAACGAAGCCATGGATGCAGCTACCTGCATAGGATGTGGTGCCTGTGTAGCAGCTTGTAAAAATGCCAGTGCCATGTTGTTTGTGGCAGCAAAGATATCGCACCTGTCATTACTGCCACAGGGCCAGGTCGAATCTGAGACGCGGGCTGAAAACATGGTGGCACAAATGGACAAAGAAGGCTTTGGTTTTTGCACCAACACCGGAGCCTGTTCTGCCGAATGTCCTAAGGAAATAAGCCTAACGCACATCGCCAGGCTTAACCGTCAATACTATATGGCCAAGCAGACCTCCGACAATATTCCCGATAAAGAGGAAATACATGAAGGTTGATGTATGTTTTAAAATCTGACCTGAATTCCAGTACCTCACCATTGCCAAACCTCAATCGTTTGCAGTAAGTCAAGCCCTGAGGAGTTCATAAGAGCGTTTGTTTTAAGCGACAATTTCGTGTAAATTATAGTCAAGACCATACTATAAAACACCGATCTTATGTGCTATTTAAAAACTTTATTGTCGTTTACTCCGATAGTCTTTCTTTGTTTTTGTACTCAAACAGAAACCTCAGATGAATCCGGCACGCTGGAGTCATTGGAAGGTACCTGGCGCAGACTCAGTGTTAAAAATCAGCAAACCGGGGAGTGGGTCACCGCCAGCCCAAATTTCATTTATGAAAAGTATATCAGTCCCACGCATTTTTGCTGGGTTAACTATGATATCGCCAACGACACACTACTGGGTACCGGAGGAGGTACTTATGTGTTCAACCAGGAATCATCCACTTATACGGAAGATATTAGATTCTTTTTGCCTGCCGGATCTCAACTGTTGGGACAGGCTATCCCATTTGAAGTTCGGTTTGAGGACGACAAGTGGTACCACACCGGGTATGCCAAGGTTTTTGAGTTTGATCCTGAAACCGGAGAAAATGTCGTAACGGATTCCACAAAAATCGAAGAGATCTGGGAGTTGACAGACGCCTCAAGCAGTCAAAATGGATTGGTAGGTACTTGGCAATTGGATTCATACAAAGGTCAGGGTGACTCAATTAGAAGCGATTACCCGGAGTTTGTCAGTTATGTAAAACTGATCACTCCCACGCATTTTGTTTGGGTCCACTATCTTGACGAACAGGATCAGGTACTGGCCGAGGGAGGTGGCACCTATGTGTACGACGGAAATTCCTATACTGAAACCTTAAAGTTTGTTTACCCTTCCGGGTCAGGACAGGTAGGCACAGTACTGCCCTTTAACTGTGAAGTCGAAGGAGACACCTGGTATCACAAGGGTCATATTATTATACATGGTGAAGACGAAGAAACAGGAGATGCCACGGTCGATTCAGTTATGATCGACGAAATTTGGAAACCCTTTCTGGGACGGTCTTCCTAGCCCCATATATAGAGAATATAAAAAGGGCTGAATTAGGTTGTTTTGATTCCTAGGTATCGGCGGGTCGGCGCTTCAAGGTTACTGTGGTGTTTATCCAGCATCCAACCTTGATTTCCTGGCCTTCCTTAAGACTCAATTCGAAGATCTCTTCCATGGAAGGGAATTGCTTTTCTGCGTTGGTCATTCCCCGTCGGTCACCCGCCCTGGAGTACATATCATAAGCTGCCAGGAAAACTGCCCGGTCATCGACCTTGCTCACACCCTGTCTGCAGTCATCATAGCTCATCATGTAAAGATCACCAATTACCTTATAGGCCTCTTTCTTACTGGGATCGGCACTAACTGCCGCTAATGCACTGCTTCTTGATTGGGATTTTAAACCTCTGGCACGATAATGATTTGCCAGGCCATAGTGGATTTCCCCTTTTTGTTCTCCGGTTTGGGCCAGTTCCAACGCCTCCTGATAGTATTTATTCGCTTCCTCGTATTCTTTGGCGGCATCGTACTTAATAGCAATGATCTTGGCCATGCTGTAGGTGGGCTCCTGATCCTGAATTGTTTTAGCAGCGGTTAGAAATATAGGGCTCTTGGAACAATCATAGGTAAGTGAAAGGGCAATGATTCTTTTGGCCAGGGGTAAATCAGAAGGGTCTGCTTCAAAACTGGGCCCGATTTTATTTTCAATAAAGTCACAATCCATTTTCACCATTCCGGTTAACATACGATTGATGAAGTCGCGGTTTTTCTCCAGAGATTCGGTAGACTTACCTGCTTTCTCATATTTCTCTACATTCTTATCGAGAATGGCCATAGTTTTGCCATACTTTTCCAGTACCTCATCGTCTGTCAGGCTACCACCGGCAGCCCGGTACCTTCTGATAACATCCATATACGCTACCAGGTTGTTGACCATCACTTCATCTCCGTTGAGTTCAAAAGTCTTCTCAAATAACTGGTATAGCTCACCGTATCGCTCCTTATCGTCTTTAAGAAACTTATAGGCCTGGAACGCTTTCCGGTTTAACACGTCAGCTTCATCATCAAAGTGCTCAACTCTCTGATCATATAACTCCAGGCAACGGTCCTGATAAGCCTTTTTGGCTGCTGGGTCTGACTCCTTCTCCTGCAACTCATCGTAAATTTTTACACCGTTAATATAAATGGAAGAGTTGAGATCGGGCGTGTTCGCCAAAAGCCATTCTAATGGATCAACGGCCGCTTTAAAATTGCCATTTTTCATCATGTCTGTGTAGATCGCATTCTTCTCTTTAGCAGTGGCCGCGTCTTCACCCCAGTTCCACCCAGCCTGACCAAAAGCCAGAGAACCAACAAGCATAAAAACAACTAAACAAACCGGAAACAATTTCATAACTTTAGCGTGTGTTTATTAACAAAAAGAACCCAAAATATATGGTTTTGGGATCAGGATTGCTAAAATTAGCGATTTCTTTTAAAGATTTAAAAAACTTTTTGCAGAGTTTAGGTCTTTTTACCAGGCAGCAACTTTTTCTTCAACCACATAATTGGATCGTAAAAACGGTCCACAACACGTTCTTTCAGGGGAATTATTCCGTTATCTGTTATCTGAATATGCTCAGGACAAACTGCGGTACAACATTTGGTTATATTGCACATTCCGGAGCCAAATTCTTTCTTAATTGCCGGTATCCGGTCGGCAGTGTCCAGCGGGTGCATTTCCAAACTTGACAAACGTATCATAAACCTGGGACCCACAAATGCCGCTTTTTTCTGGTGATCCCTCAACACATGACAGGTGTTTTGACACAAGTAACATTCAATGCATTTCCGGAATTCCTGGATACGATCCACGTCCTGCTGCATCATGCGATGGTTGCCGTCTTTATCTCGAGCTTTTGGGGTAAAGGGTGTTATTCGCTTGTTTTGTTGATAATTCCAGGAAACATCTGTCACCAGGTCCTTAACTACCGGAAAAGACTTCATTGGGCGACAGGAAATCACCTGGTCGGGACCATAGTCATTCATTCGGGTCATACAAGCCAGCTTGGGTATTCCATTAATTTCCATGCTGCATGATCCGCATTTCCCGGCTTTACAATTCCACCTTACCGCCATATCACCGGCACTTTCCGCCTGAATCCTGTGAATCGCGTCAAGTACCACCATTCCCTCATCTACCTCTGTCTGATAATCGATCATTTCCCCTCCATTGGAATCGCCCCGCCAGATTTTAAATTGTCTCGGTTTAGCCATGGGTGTTGTTATTTGGTCTCACTTTGGATGGTAGCCTCCAGGTCTGCCAATTCCGCGTATGCAATTTCCTTTAGGTGCTCCGGTGGCTGCGGCCGGGCCATCCTTTCCACACTCATGGTACCGTCCGGAGCCCTCTTGACCACCACATTGGCATTTGACCACTCCTCTCGCTCACCTTCATAATCAAGCCTGGTATGCCCTCCCCGACTCTCTTTTCTCATTAAGGCGGATTTGGCCACCGCTTCTGAAGTTATCAGCAAATTTCGAACGCTTAAGGCCTCATGCCAGCCCGGGTTGTACTGGCTGGCACCCTCCGCCTTTACCCGCAAATATCTCTCCTGAAGCTTTTCCAGGGCGGCAATTCCTTCCATAAGATCAGTTTCCGTTCTCACGATGCCCACTTTTTGTTGCATGAGGTCCCTGAGATCATCATGAATCAGGTATGGGTTTTCTCCGCTCTCGCGGTTCAGAATGGACGTGGCATTTCTGATAATTGCCACTACCTGATTGTCATCCAGTGCTGGCATGGCATCCAGGTTACTGCAATATGTCGAGGCACCGGTACCTGCCAATTTTCCAAATACCAGCAGATCGGACAGTGAATTTCCTCCCAGGCGATTGGCCCCATGCATCCCTGCAGAGCATTCTCCGCAGGCGAATAATCCCGGTACACGGGTCATTTGGCTGTCAGCATCTACCCGTATCCCTCCCATGAAGTAGTGAAGGGTGGGACCAACTTCCATAGGCTGTTTGGTAATATCCAGTTCCGCCAGTACCTTGAACTGATGAAACATGGAAGGCAGTTTGCGTTTGATATAGTCCGCATCTCTGCGACTGGCAATATCCAGAAAAGCGCCTCCGTGGGGCGATCCTCTGCCTTCCTTCACCTCCTTCATGATGGCTCGTGCCACCACGTCTCTGGTTAGTAGTTCAGGAGGTCTTCGGGCATTTTTGTCGCCTGATAGCCAGCGACTTGCTTCATCCTGATCGGAAGCCGTTTCAGAGGCAAACCTTTCCGGAATATTGTCGAACATGAACCTTTCCCCCTGGCTGTTGACCAGAATTCCGCCTTCACCACGAACTCCTTCGGTAACCAGTATTCCCGCCACAGAGGGCGGCCATACCATCCCCGTGGGATGAAATTGGGTAAACT
>JAUIKU010000234.1 GCA_030430675.1 Bacteroidia bacterium
TAATGGTTACACGCTTTTCCGACTCCGTAACCGCTACTAACTGATGTTCCCCATAGGCTCCTCCCTGTACCATTACCGTACGCGGTTCCAGGGAACTGAGATTTACCATTTCCACCCGTATACTTTTGTCGGTCATTCTGTCTACCAAAACCGCCACCTCTTCCGGTACCCCGGCCCTGCGTTTAACCGGGTCAAAATATCGCAAACGGGTATGAAACGGAGGGGAACGGCGGGCATGAGCCGGCTCGTAAAACCCGCCTCCCATCAGTCTGATCAGTGAAGTAATGCTGGCCGGATTGATGCTCATTGGATCATCCACCAGCCGCATATCCGGAGAAGTGTGGTCCTCCCTAAGCAATCGCATACGCTTTCTCACGTCGACCAGGTCGGCCCGCATAGCATTGACTGCATATTCCGGATTTGTTCCTTCCAGGTATTCCAGCCAGGGATTGGTTTTAATGTGCTTGCGGTCTTTTGCCTGCATTGACATATAATATATCTGAAGCATATTCTCCCTTTCGGGACTATAGGGTCGGAAGCTGTACCAGTCATCTTCCTCGGTATAGCCTTCACTGCTCCATTCCGGATTGCCATACATCAGAGGGGTATGGTAGGTCCCCTCAATCATCTTACCCGCCCGGTAGATCACATCGTGTTGTTTCCTCCAGGCTTCCAGGTACTTGTCATCTCCGGTAAGCAGATAGGCATTCATAAATCCCACAAACCCCCAACGGGTGCGTTCCCGGTCGGAAAGCCCCTGGGCGGGAGGGCTTTGCTGTTCCACCGTAAAGCTCCAGCCATAGGTGCCCCCATACCACTTCCCTCCGGCAGCACCTCCTATGGTGCCATCCAACCCGATGTTGCTGGGGATTACCCAATCATTGGCCTCCATGCGATCATACCAGGCATTCACGTACTCCAACAGCCAGTTGCGGTATTTTTCTTCCCCTGTAAGCAGATAAGCATTTAAAGCCAGGGTGGTTGACATCAAATTCAGGGGTACGTCTCCCTCGGTATCGTGGTAGTCTTTGAAGTGAAAGAGAAATTCTTCATAGTTCTCCTCTCCGTGTCCGGCGGCATAACGGTTTCTCACTTCAGAGGGATCGCCGGTCCAGTCAACGCTGGTGGTTTTACGCATCAGGGGACCGCGACTGCCGTTGTACATGCTGCGGATGATCTTATTTTCGGGGTCGTAGTTCAGGGCTCCGGGGTCTTCGTCCATATAGAACCCGGCAAACCGCTGAACCCGGTGCCCGAATTTTATATCGTAAGGATCCCCTAACCCCATCATGTTAAATACCATCAGCCCCTCGGAGATATGCATCCAGTCAGCCCTGGTGGGGAATTCTTTGAAATACATGCCATCGACGGCATAGGGTACGTGAGAGGCCCGGGCAGTAACGGTTTTAGCGGGCATTGACATTTGCCGCAGGTGACCTTCATATACCTTTTTATACATGGCCAACACCTTATCATCACCTCCCAAGGCATGAAGTTGCGGCCACCGGTTGACATTTTCGATGGCATCGTCGGGTCCGTCGTTGGCGCCCCAGCGCAAGTCTGTTAATAGAAACCCCTGTTCGTCAAAGTAATGTTCAAAATACCGCTCACAGGCCAGGGAAGCGGCTCGCAACAACTCCCGTTGCAACAGTGCCCACTCAGGGGTGTTGTGCTGCTCGGTAACTATAACATCAGGATCAAAAGAAGAAGCAGGTCCGTACGCCCCCCAATGGGTTGCTTCCGCAGTTTCGATCCTCAGGTGGGGTTGTTGGGCCTGTACCATGGGAAATACCAGCCAGGCACAGGCAGCCACCCAGATCTTTTTTATTGTATTTACTCTTATCACATTCATTGGGGTCAGTCTGAAAACCGGTAATCAGGGATAAATTCACCTGGATAATGCTGCCTCATTCGGGTATTACCCAACACCAGCCACAGCATGTCCCGGGCAGTGGCCCGGTTTACCCCTGCTTTTTCAGCAAGTGATCCGATATCCGGAAATTCCCCGGAGTCAACAGCAGGCATGATCAGTCCCATAAGGCGTTCTATAACCGGGATCGGTGTCGGGGTCAGTTTGACATCCACTACCGCGTTACTGTTCACCGGTACTTCCACCCGGTTATGGCCCACATATAAAAACAGCAAAGTGTCATTGGTCGAGGCCGCTATGGAATAATTTCCCATGCGATCTGTTTTCGCCACCTGGCCGGTGCTTTTTGCCACAATGTTCACAGCAGCTTTTGTGGGGACCCAATCATCTTCCTCGGTCAGAGCAATATCGTCCACACAGGGAACCTGTTGAAAACAGTCGTTCATGGCAGGGTTGTATAAAACCTGCCCTCTAACACTGAATGGCTGGTTTTGTCCTGTCAGAACGTTATTTAGAAGTAGCAAGAGTATAGTAGCTACCAGCGATCTATTTAACATGGAAATTTGCTTTTGAGATCAATATACATATTTCCCGGCAGCTCTGCCTTAGCTGGTCTTGCGGTAATTCCAGATGGCTAGCCCATTGAGTACTATGGCAAAGACAATCAGGTAGCCCAGTTCTTTGAGTACATGCTCCAACCCGCTTCCCTTGAGCACGATCAGCCTCACCACATGGATAAAGTGGGTTACCGGAGTGAGATAAGACATTTGTCTGGCCCAGCCCGGCATGCTGTCAATACTGGTAAAGAAACCACTCATAAGTATAAAGATCATCACAAAGAAAAAGGCCACGAACATCGCCTGCAGTTGCGAGTTTGAGACCGTGGAGATCAGCAATCCGAAGCCCAACAGTGCTATCAGGTAAATACCCGCAAACAGGTACAATGTAAAAAGGCTTCCTTGCGGAAATATGCCATATACCAGGTATTGAACTGTCAAACCGATGGTAAAAACGATGATGCCCACAATCCAGAAGGGTACCAGTTTACCCAGGATAAACTGCCACTTTTTAATAGGGGTTACGTTGATCTGTTCTATGGTGCCTATTTCTTTTTCCCGGACAATATTCAAGGCCGACATAAATCCTCCGATCAGGGTCAGCAACAACACCAGAATACCCGGCACCATGTAATACTTATATTCCTCCCGGGGATTGAACCAACTCATTCCCGCGATCTCAATGCGAGCCACCCGGGTACCGGCAGCACCGACAGGCGACTGTATGTTCATTACAAGATTCGCATTAAAATCCGCCAATACCGATGTTAAGTAGCCTCCGCCCAGGGCCGACTTGGTGCCATTGATAGCGTCCACTGCAATATTGACTTTCTGCTTCCCTTCCCTGATCAGGTTTCTCTCAAATCCGGCAGGTATTTCCAATATCAGGTCCGCTTCTCCCCTTTCGATCTGGTTTAATCCTTCCCGGTATGAAAACGGGTATCCCACAAGCTCAAAATAACCGGAAGAGGCAATTTTGTGCATCAGCTTTTCGGAATAAGGGCTGCGATCGTGGTCGAGGTAAGCCAGGTTGATGTTCTTTATATCAAAGTTGGCGGCAAAGGGAAGAATGCTCAATTGTACAATAGGCACAAAAGTCATCATGGCCAGAATGATGCGATCTCTGAAAATCTGCCGGAATTCCTTTTGCAATATGAACAACAGGACCTTCATGCCAACCGGATACTAAATTTTTTCAAAGCCAGTCCCAGTAACAGACAGGTCATTACCAAAAGAATCAAGGTCTCCTTCCAGACATAACCAAACCCCAGTCCTTTAAGCATTACCGCCTTAATAATTTCATAGTAGTACTTGGAAGGGATAATATTCGATACCGCCTGGAATATCCAGGGCATATTTTCCAGCGGGAACAGGAAACCGGTAAGCAACAGGGTAGGCAACATCATCCCCATCATGCAAAACAGCATGGCCGCCTGCTGAGAGTTGGTCACGTTTGAAACCAGCAACCCCAGTGATAAACAGGTGACAATAAACAGAATACTCTCCGCAAACAGCAGTATCAGGCTCCCCTGAATTTCCACATCCAGCAGGTAGACCGAAAGCAGTAGTATGATAATAAAATCCAGCAGCGACAACACCAGGTAAGGCACCGCTTTTGAAATGAGTACCATTACCGGCTTTAACGGCGATACCAACAATACTTCCATGGTGCCCATTTCCTTTTCACGCACTACTGCTACCGAAGTTAAAGCGGTACTTACAATCATAAAAATCAGCGCAATAACCCCGGGAATAAAATTGAGCGACCCGTTTTGCTCCTGGTTATACAATGACCTGATCTCGGGAACGATTTGCAGGGGAATGACTAGATTGGGGTTCAGCTCCTGCTGGTAAGTTCCCAATATTGCCGATAGGTAGTTGACAGTAATTTTGGCATTATTGGGATCGGAGGCATCGGTAATAATCTGCACCGGGGCTGTTCCCGACCGGTAGAGATCTTCTGAAAACCCCGGTGGAAATACCAGAGCGCATTTGATACTGCCCTCTTTGAATTTTGTGTGTATCTCCTCGAGGCTGGCCGCCGGTTCCTGCACAATGAAGTAGGCACTCTGTTTTACCCGGTTGGTTATTTGTTGTGAATTTATGTCATGGGCCTGATCAAATATGGTAATCCCAATATTTTTTACTTCACTGCTCAGGGCAAACCCGAACAGTACGATCTGGGCAATGGGCAGCCCAAATAGTATCAGCAGGGTTCTGCGGTCGCGGAACACATGATAGAACTCTTTGCGAATGAATACCAGCAGTTGCTTCATCTAATCACTGGTTCTTTTTGCCTTTCGTGCCAGTTGGTAAAACACACCATCCATGGAATCCGATTGAAATTGCCGTTTGAGCCTGGCCGGTGTGTCCAAGGCCTCTACCCTGCCATCTACCATCACGGTAACACGATTGCAGTATTCAGCTTCATCCATATAGTGCGTAGTAACAAAAACGGTTATGCCCTCATTCGCCGCCTGATATATCATGTCCCAGAACTGACGCCGGGTAATGGGATCAACCCCTCCGGTAGGTTCATCCAGAAATACGATTCTGGGCCGGTGAAAAATAGCCACACTAAATGCCAGCTTCTGTTTCCAGCCCAATGGCAGCGAACCCACCAGCTTCTTCGCTTCTTTATCAAGCCCCAGGGTTTTTACCAACGCATCCCCTCGTTGCCTGATTTCTCCCCTACTGATACCGTAGATACCGCCATAGAATTCAATGTTCTCCAAAATTGTCAGGTTGTCGTAAAGGGAAAACTTCTGACTCATATAGCCTATATGTTTTTTTATCTTCTCCTGTTGCCTGTATACATCATATCCGGCCACTTTTGCCTGTCCGGAAGTGGGAAAAGAGAGGCCACACAGTATTCGCATAGCGGTAGTTTTACCCGCCCCGTTGGCCCCCAGGAACCCGAATATTTCCCCTTCATTAACATCAAAGGTGATGCGGTCCACCGCTTTGAAATCTCCAAAATGCTTGGACAAATCTTTACACGTTATGATCTTACTTTCCATCCGTTTCGGTTTCGGTGGCATTTTCCCGCATCAGCCGGATAAAGCTGTCTTCAATAGTGGGCGTGATACGGGATATTTCCAGATCATCCAACTGTTGTTCTGCCACAATTCTTTTCACTGTATTATCAGCATCCTGGTCAGACTTAAAGGTCAGGTGTAATGCCTCTCCAAAGGCAAAGCAACTCTCCACCACCTCATCCCCTTGCAATTGTTTTAGCAGGGTGTAAATATCTCCGGCCTTAGCGGCATAAAGGTTTTTAGGAAAGCTTTCCACGATATTGGCAGGAGTATCGATCGACATGATACTGCCGTTTTGCATAAGCGCTATGCGGTCGCAAAGGTCGGCTTCATCCATATAAGGGGTGGATACCAGGATGCTGATATTCTGTTGCTTCAGTTTCCTGAGCATTTCCCAAAATTCTTTGCGGGAAACCACATCTACCCCGGTGGTGGGTTCGTCCAAAAACAGCACTTGCGGCCGGTGGATCAGGGCACAGCACAAGGCCAGTTTCTGCTTCATCCCCCCGGAAAGTTTACCGGCCCTGCGGGTCTTGAAAGGTGCGATCTGTTGATAAATATCTTCGATCAGGTGGTAGTTTTCCTCCAGGGTGGTATTGAAGACCGTGGCAAAAAAACGCAGGTTCTCCTCCACCGTCAGGTCCTGGTAGAGAGAAAACTTCCCCGGCATATAACCTACCCTTCGTCGTATCTCCTGGTAGTCCTTCACCACATCCAGGTCATCTACCCTGGCGGAACCACTGTCGGGTAATAGCAGCGTAGTAAGAATGCGGAAAATGGAGGTTTTACCGGCACCGTCGGGACCTATCAGACCAAATATCTCCCCTTTGTCTACCGCGAAGGAAACATTGTTAACGGCAGTTATTTCACCTTCATTATAAGTCTTGTTGATGTTGTTTACTTCAACCATCATTTGGCTGCCATTCCAAGCAGGTTTACAGAAACCTAATTTCGCCGTACATGCCTATTTTGTAGGTCCCATCGTTGGGTACCATCACCTTAATGGCGTAAACCAGGTTTTCCCTTTGGTTTTTAGTAAGTATGGACTTAGGGGTGAACTCAGCCTGGTCGCTAATCCATGAAACGGTACCTATCGCTTCCTTAAGATCTCCCTCACCATCGTCAGTGAATACACTTACCTGCTGATTGAGTTTGATGCGGGCAAACTGGTCACCGGTGATGTACGCCCGCAGTATCATATTGGACAGGTCGGCAATTTTATACAACGGCTTACCGGGGGCAGTCACTTCATGGGGCTCCGCATATTTACTCAGTACAGTTCCCTCGATGGGATTGGTAATCCTGCACTTATCCAGCTGATCATTTACCTCGGTGAGCTGTATTTCAATGAGATTCCCCTGTTCATCCAGGGTGGAAGTAGTGGTATTGAGTGTGCTTTCCCGGGCACTGATTTCTGCCTGTAGGGTAGCTACCCTGGCTCTGGCATCATCGAGTTGTTTCTGGTTAGCTACTCCACCCTTTACCAGGCTGGCCATCCGGTCGCGGTCCGTCTGGGCAGTGGCTAATTGTTGCTTTAGGGCTTCTACCTGCACCCGCGTTTGAGGCTTTCCGCTCAGCACTGCGATTTTGTTTTGCACCAATTGCAGTTTTTTCAGGTAAAACCGGGTGCTGTCTATGTAACCTACGGTTTCTCCCCGGGCCAGTTGCTGTCCCTCT
>JAUIKU010000235.1 GCA_030430675.1 Bacteroidia bacterium
TCATCGCACCCGGCCTTGGTACTGTGGGCTGGGAACTAGCGGTGTCAGACAACAGTTACTGGTTACAGTAAGGCTGCGCAACTGTAACGAGATTTAAGCAGCTAAGGTAAAGTTTGGTGGTGGTACGCCTGGCTTTATTCGAAAAACCAAGTATCACTAAGCATGTAGAAGATCCGTAGTTTATCTTCTCTGGACCGGGGTTCGAATCCCCGCGGCTCCACCAAAACAGCCACGCCTAGTGCGTGGCTTTCTCATTTCTCGTACCTCTTGGTTCCGGGATGAAATGTTTTCCAGCTATGCCAGAATTCCTGGTAAGCCTTCACTCTTTTTAAAGGTAGAAGACTTCCGGCCAGGGCTCTTCCAAAAAAATCATATGACATCGCTCCGGATATTAATGTATCCTTCCGGAATATGAAATTTACGGTATCTGATGGACGCTGGAAAGCAGCAAAACTCTGTTCATCATCTGCCAGCACGATCACCACGGGGGTATCTCCGATTATATCATTTATGGTCCTGTGCTCAACTAATTCATTCCAGTCGTATGCTTTGCTTTGAGTGCCTAAATCTACTCCCACTACCCAGGATTTCCGGTTCCACGAAAGGCTGTCCGTACCAGTTAGTTTGTTTTTGCTCTTTCCATATTCAAACCTGCCCAAGGTATCATATTCCGCTATAAATTCCTGGTCCGGCTGCATAACCAGGGCATGGGGGTACTGTTCAAACAGCTTCTTTAAAGTAACCTGGAACGATTCCACTTCGGGTAACAGTTCTCCCTTCAATGGTCCGGTAATTGCTTCACCGGTAACCTGTCTCCACCAGCTTTTGGTGGTCTTGTCCTCAAACATGGCATTGAAATGGTCCATTCCCACCAACCGGAAGGTTTCGGGTTTTCCCAATACCATTGGTTCGAAAATACGCCCGGTTCGGCACACGCTGCAATAGGTGGCTATGACCGGTTTTCCTCCTATTTCATCCTGCACCTGGTGGTGATAAACCATATACCGTATGGGATAGCCTTTCACTGCCCCATTATGTTCCATTGCCATCACTATGGTGCTGTCACTCAATTGGTTTTCATGCTGTCCCTTAAAAACCAGGGTCTCGGGTTGCTTGAACATGCTTTCGGCAGTCATCTTAAAATTAAAAACCACCACCACAAATGCTGCCACCACTAAAGGGATCACCGGTATCCACTTTCTTTTGATCCGGAATGCGCTTAAGGTTCCTATCAGGACCATCAGAAAAAAAGCTATCCGAAAAAACCAGCGATAGCTGTGCAGGAAATATGCGGCATCGATGCTGTTCATTTCCTGGCTTCCTGGCATGGGCATGATAAAATATACTTTCAGCACCTCAAAAAGGACCAGTAAACCAAGTCCTGCATAGAATAGTGTTCTCATAATAAAAATCTACTGGTATGGATCATAGCCGGAATATCCTTCCTCAGCTCGTTTTGGGGCTCTCTTGATATAGAATTCCCTGTCAAGAGGTGCGGATGTGCCCAAGCCATCCACATAACGGTTAAACATACAAAATGATGCCGCTATCAGCACGGTATCGTGGATCTCCTTGTCGGTGGCCCCCAGTGAACGTGCGTGTTCCACTTGCGCTTCCGTCACCTCTTTTCCACTTTTTTGAACGCTGCCGGCAATGGTAAGCAACGCTTTGATCTTTTCAGGGATATCTGCATGCTGGAAGTTTTCTTTTACTCCATCTATAAATTTCATATCGCAGGCCAGATAATGTTGGGCCAGACCACCATGAGCATTCTGACAGAAAAAGCAGTCGTTCAGATGGGATACATAAGTGGCAATGAGTTCCCGCTCTCCCCGGGTCAGAGAGTTTTCACTGCGCAGCAAGGCCTCTGCCAAATCGTTAAGAGGCTGGGCGGTTTCCGGCCGGAAGGCCATTGGCCCCCTGATTCCGGGAAGACCTTCGGGCAATTCGATATATGCCATTATACATTGGAATTTTGCGGTGAAACATATCCATTGGCAGCCAACCGCACCCCCATCTCCCGGTAAACCTCCGGATCGGTTGGGGTAAAGCTGGCCAAACCATCCACGTAGCGGTTATACATGCAAAATGCCGCCGCAATCAAAACGGTATCATGTATTTCCATGTCAGTTGCACCCTGATTTCTGGCGTTTTCAATGTGTTCAGGCAAAACTGATTTACCGCTTTCAGCTACTTTGGCAGCAATTTGCAAAAGCGCCCGAAGTTTTTTCGATACCTCCGCCTGGCCGTCGTGAATCACACAATCGACAACCTCCCGCTTATCTCCGTAGAGCTCCCTGGATGCCGCGGCATGACTCATGCAGCAAAACGCACAGTTGTTTAGAGAGGAAACATAGGCAGCGATCAACTCCCGCTCCGCCTCTGGAATAGATGACGGGCCCCTAAGTAAGGCCTGTGCCAACTGGTAAAGCGGCTTACCGGTTTCCGGTCTGAATAACACCAGGCTGCGGATTCCGGGTACACCTTCTTCTACTGTTATATGTGGCATAATTAATTAAGTTTTAATTTTTAGATCAGATGAAAGATAGATGGCGATCAGGCCCAGCAGAAATATACTGGAGAAAACCAACAAGGTCTGGCTATATCCACCGAACATGGTCACCAGGGTGCCCACAAAGAAAACGGCAGCCGTGGTAAAAATCCTTCCTGTATTGTAGCAAAACCCTGTTGATGTCCCCCTGATGGAAGAAGGAAACAGCTGTGGAATATAGGTAGCCAGTGATCCCTGGCTAATGCCGAAAAAAATAGCCAGAACAGCGGTCTCAAGATAGATAATTTCCGAAAAAGAATGGTTGGTGCCAAACAGTATCAATGAAGTCACCAGGCAGCCGGCAAAACAGATCAGCATGGTTTTACGGAGTCCTACGCTGCGGGAGATCCATCCGGAGAAAAAACCTCCGGTCAGTCCTCCCAATCCCAATAACATCATACAAAAGCTTCTCTCTTGCTGACCGTCAGAATCAACCAAAAGGGTCTGAACCCAGGTTGGCAGCCATGAAAATATCGCCCACAATCCAATGAGCATCGATCCGAAAATCAACGATCCCCTAAGCAGGTTTTGATGGTTATCATTGAAGGTGGTTTTGAGACTGAACCGCAACGTGGTGCTGACCTCTCTGTTAACCATCATGGAAACCAACGCTGTTGCCAGTGGAAACACTCCGATATAAAAGCCTGTTCGCCAGTCATGGAAAAGAAAGTTGATCATCCCGGCAGTGATAATCCCCACCGGAAAGCCAATGGAAAGAAACCCGATAAATATTGACCTGGTTTTAGCCGGCCAGACTTCTGACAGATAAGTATTTGTGATAACCAGTATGCCTCCGGTTGCAAATCCTGACAGCAGCCGGAAGAATACCACCATTTCCCAACTTGTTACAAAGCTGATGGCCAGGGTGGATACTCCCAGTACCGCTAATGAAATGTGAAATGACAGCAACCTTCCAATATGGTCGCTGATCAAGCCCCATAAAAATCCTCCCAAGGTCCATCCCAACAGGTAAAGCGCATTGATGTAGGCGCTGATATCACCTAACGTTCCCAGCAGGTTACTTTCCACCAGTTCGTTGACAACTTCAGGCAGATAGACGGACATCAAAGTGGATATCGCTCCACCAAAAGCATTGCTGAAAAAGGTTATGGCGAACAATAACCACAGTGAAGTGTTGATCCTGTCCGCGGCTTCCGGCATTATCGCAAACCCCGGTCAAACACCAGCGAAACATAGTAGATCCCACCTATAGAGGGCGATCCGTAGGCCTGATATACCTGGTTATTGAACAGGTTGGAGGCACCTAGCTTGATCATTGAACTGATCTCAGGGAAGATATAACTCACCTGGGCATCTACAATGGAGTAAGCATCGATGGTTCCCGGTCTCAATTCGTTAAATGTTCCTACCCACTCAAAGGTGTCCTGCCATCTCCAGGCGATATTAAACCCCAGCGGAGACTGCTTGTTACCACTTTTCCCAAACATGATATTGGTGCGGAACTCGGGGGTGTTGAACGGCGGGATGTTGTTTGGATTAGCTTCCTTCAGATCGAAAGAAGCCCAGGTTCCATTGGCACTGAAAGAGTATCCGTTGTTCAATAGATAAGTGAGCCCCAGAGTAGCTCCCTGAGAGGAAACTTCATCACTGGCGTTGGTATAGAGCTGGTACAGCCGGACGTTTCCATCCAAAATATCAAATGCTGCTGCCGGGTTGATGGTTCCATCTTCTGCCAAAACCGGGCTTTCAGGTTCCATCACCACCGTATTGAGGATGAAATCCTCATAAGAGCTGTAATAGTAATTCAGATCGACCAATAACTTATTCTCGATCAGGCCTTTGTAACCCAACTCCACCGTACTAACCCGTTCGGGTTTGATGTATTCCACTTCTGACTTTACCAGTAAATCCTTATTTTCCATTACAGCTTGTGGCGGAGGTGTTCCACCCTGGACCGCCATGCCAAATGCTGTTCCGAAAGCATCTACAGAAGCAATTTCAAACGAATTGTCATAGACGTCCAGATCCTTACTGTTATCAGGCACACCGCCCAGAATGGTGATCACCCCAGCGTCCAGTTTGATGTATTGATCGCCTATGGTGGGATTGCGAAAGCCATTCTGGTATGAAGCCCTGACAAAATGGTTTTTAGCTACATTCATTACTGCAGAAGCCCTTGGTGTCATTCTGCCTTTAAAATTCTGGTTTTTATCGTACCTGTCCGAAACAGTTAATTTCAGCTTGTCCCGAAAAAATGTTTTAGATACCTGGATAAACACGCCACCTTCACTGACGGTGAGGTCGTTTTCCACGTCATCGAAGAGTGTGCCATTGGTAAACATGTCGTACATCCGGAAGTTGCCTCCTACCTGCAGGTCAAACAATTTTATTTGCTCGCTGAAATCGTATTGTCCCTCTACATGATAAAACTTGCTGTTGCTGACGATGCCAGCTCCTGACAGTCCTTCCGTATGGATCAACCGGTCTTTTTCCTGTTCGAACCCTGCCGACCCGGGAAGAAGTCGGCCCTGATCGGCAAAAGCTCTTGCTGCACTGTGATTATCAGCGGTCACACCGGTAATGTTTCCGGTAAATGCCGCCTCATATCTTGTAAACCACATCTCATCTGCGTCGGTGGGGCTAACCACATTGCCATTGAGGTCCTGGACCCAGGTACGGTTCATGTGCTGTCCCAATGCCCGGGCGTTATAAGAATCCTGTGAATTTTCAATAATGGCATATCCCCTTAAAAAGTAATTTTTGGATTGTAGCTCTAGTTTATGCTGTTGTAGAATAAAATTATTCAGACAGAACCGGTTGCTGCCGGTGTATGGGGCAGTGCCATTGCCGAAATCATACTGATAACTGATTTCCGTATCCTTATTCAGTTTGTAGTGAATTGAAGCATTTAATTTTAAGGAATGCACATCGTATTCCATAAGGTTCCTCTCTTCATACCCTGTTCTGGATACCCTTCCTGCGCCGGGCAGGGTAACCACCACTTCATCACCATAAATGTTAAGTGCATCTCTTGATGGGTTGTTGTCTCCGCGCTGGTCTTCTGGAGTCTGTTCATCAACGTCCGTGTAATTGGTGGCATACCAGTCCAAAGCTTTTAGGTAGGACCCGTTCACCTTAATGGCTAACCTGTTGCTGAAAGCTTTTGCATATCGAACTGACAGGTTATAAAGTCCATGAGTATTGGCGTAATCTTCATTAATATGATTGACGCCCGCTTTTAATTCAGCGCTGAACCCCTGATATTCGAAGGGGTTTTTGGTCCTGATCATCAGTACCCCGTTGAAGGCGACTGGCCCGTACAGTGCCGAAGCTGCTCCCGGGATCAGTTCCACGCTCTCCACATCCAGGTCAGAGGCCCCGAACAGATTGCCCACGGCAAAATTCAGCCCCGGAGTCTGGTTATCTACGCCATCAACCAGTTGCAGAAAGCGAGAATTGCTTATGTCATTAAACCCCCGGGTATTGATCTGGTTGAAAGTAAGTGAACTGGCCACCATATCCACTCCCTTCAGGTTTCGGAGGGAGCTGTAGTAATCGAGTGAAGCGGTTTGGCGAATGGCTCTGGCATCCAATTTTTCTATGGTTACAGGGGATTGCAAAATATTCTCCTCCACCCTTGAAGCCAGGAAGACCATTTCATCCAGCACCTGTTCCTGTGGTGAAAGTTGGAATGACAATTCTCCGCTTTCTGTTACCTCGAACTCCCGGGATTGATAGCCCACACTTGAAAATGTGATAGTAACAGGATAGGTATCAGGCGTGTTCAGCCTGAATTTCCCATTTGCGTCGGTATAAGTCCCATTGAGAGTCCCTTTCACCACTACATTTGCTCCCACTACAGGCTCACCTGATTCAGAATCTGTGGCAGTGCCTGTAATGTCAACGTTTTGGGCCTGTGAGATAAAATTGGTAATGGTAACGGCATACAATAAAAGTAGAATTTTTTTCATAACAACGTGATTTTAAAACGTTTTAATGAACAAATATAATACATTAAATTTTAACAATTATCATTGTATTTAAAAAAATTTAACTTTTTTTCAACAGGTATATTATATTCCATACACGTTTTATAATCATCCTCACCATATGCCGGAGCCATATGAACGATTCCAGTACCATCGGTAGTGGTTACAAAATCTGCAAGTAAGATTTTATGGGCATTTTCATTTGTAGATACGAAATCATACAAAGGCTTATATGAAGTTCCTTTTAACGTTTCACCTTTAAATTCATCAACAATCTCATATTCTTGTTCAATAATAGAAACAAGGTCTTTAGCTAAAATTAAATATTCTTGATCATGTTTAATTTTTATATAATCAATATTTGGTCCAACAGCTAATGCCATATTTGAAGGCAAAGTCCATGGAGTCGTTGTCCAGGCTAGAAAATAAGTATTTGCTTCATTTTTTAGTGGAAAACGAACGGTAGCCGTTAAATCTTTAATATCTTTATAACCTTGGGAAACTTCATGAG
>JAUIKU010000236.1 GCA_030430675.1 Bacteroidia bacterium
GATTTGGGATATTTTCCAGAAGAAGACCTTTGGACGTTCCGAAGACCTGGTTCGCATCTGCAAGGGCATCCGTTCCAACCGAAGACACCCGGAGTAGAAGCGACTACCGGGGCGCTGGGTATAGGATTTTCTACCGGTATGGGAATGGCTTTGGCAGCTAAGACGAAAAATGAAAGCCACAAATATTTTATCCTATGCGGTGATGGGGAGATGCAAGAAGGAGAGATATGGGAAGCGGCCATGTTTGCCAATAAGTATCAACTCAGTAATGTTATTGCATTTGTTGACAGGAACTATTTACAGACCGATGGGAATTCAGAAGATGTTATGCCTTTGGATCCATTGGCTAAAAAATGGGAAAGTTTCGGCTGGAAAACCTATGAGATTGAAGGACACAACATCAGGCAGATCATCGATGTGGCAGGGATTGCTGGCGCCAGTGATAAACCGGTAATGATCATTGCCAAAACTGTTAAAGGCAAAGGAGTTTCTTTTATGGAGAATGCCATTCAATGGCATGGTTCCGTACCTTCAGAAGATGATTTAAAAAAGGCATTAACAGAATTGCAAGATGGAATTTAAACAGACCAGGCAGGGATATGCAGACGCATTGTTAGAGCTGGCGGAAGAACTGCCGGAAATGGTAGTTTTGGATGCGGATGTGGGTAAGGCCACTTTAACCTTGCAATTTCAGGAGCGCTATCCCCACAGGTTTTTCAACTGTGGCGCTCAGGAACAAAACCTGCTGGCAGTTGCTGCTGGTATGTCCCTGGAAGGGAAGATTCCGTTTGCAAGCACTTTTGGGGTTTTTGCCACTTGCAGGGCCGGTGATCAACTCAGAAATAGTATAGCCTATCCCAGAATTAATGTAAAGCTGGGTATAACTCATTGCGGCCTAAGTGTGGGTGGAGATGGGGCTTCACACCAGGCCAATGAGGACATAGCCATTGTAAGAGCATTCCCCAATATGACGTTGCTGGTTCCTGGAGACTATGAAGAGGCCAGGCTTGCAACCAAAGCAGCAGCTTATTATCAGGGTCCGGTTTACTTGCGGTTCGGCCGGGACAAGTATCCCGTGATACCGGATATTCACGGTAGTTTTGAAATCGGGATCTCCAAACTAGTTAGAAAGGGAGATGACATTACCATTATTACTACTGGCATTATGGTTTCAGAAGCGCTAAAGGCGGCTGCTGAATTGCGGCAGGAGGGTAATTCGGCCAGGGTAATCCATATGCATACAATCAAACCGCCGGATAAAGAAGTAGTGATAGCTGCCGCCAGGGAAACTAAGGGCATTGTAACTTTGGAAGAACATTCCATAATTGGAGGATTGGGCGAAGCTGTTGCAGGGATTGTTTCTGAAAACTACCCATGTCCGGTACATAGGGTTGGTGTACAAGATGTATTCGGGGAGTCTGGACAAGCCCAAGAACTCTTTGACAAGTACGGCCTGCGGGCCTCGAAAGTAGTACAGGCGGCTAATTTGATCCTTGATAAGATATCTAAACACTGAACCAAACATCAATCAAATATGGAGGCGGTTACCAAATTCCAAAAAGGCAGTGGTAACGTTGAGTTGCGAAATATGCCGGATCCGGAATGTACGGATGAAAAAGTAATTCTGGAAATAGCCCATTGTGGGGTATGCGGTACTGATCTTCATGTCTATCACGACACCTTCCGAAATTATCCGCCGGTCATACTGGGCCACGAGTTCAGCGGTACCATAGTAGAAGTGGGTCGTAGTGTAAAAGACATTAAACCAGGTGATATCTTTAGCGTTTTAGGCGCTACCGCCGTGCAATGCAGTAGCTGTGAGTATTGTGAACCTGGAGAGTTCATGTTTTGCGAAAACCGGTGAGTATGGGCCATGGTGTATACGGCGCTTTCACCCGGTATGCTTCGGTGCGTTCGGATCAATTGTTTGCAGTTCCACCCAATGTTTCCATGGAGCATGCAGCTCTGACAGAACCTTTATCTGTAGCGGTTCATGTGGTTGAAGAAATTGCCAATTTTCGGCTTGGGGATACTGTTTTGCTCTCCGGGGCCTAGACCTATAGGGTTATTGTGCCTAAAAATGCTTATTGCACATGGGTTGCGGGTAATAGTGATAGGTACCGAAGAAGATAACAAACGGCTAGAAATGGCTACAAAGTTTGGCGCTGATTGCATATTGATTTCAGATAAGGACCACATACAGGAAGCAATTGAAACTGAAACTTCTGGTAAAGGAGTTGCCCTGGCCATTGAGTGCGCCGGAGCTGAAAAGTCTGTGATAAACTGTATGAATGCGCTAATGCCACTTGGACAATACGTACAAGTGGGTCATTTTGGAAACGACCTGACAGTACCATGGGACTTAGCCTTTAGACAATTGAAAATTTGCGGATCCGTGGGATATACAAAAGACACCTGGCGCCGTACTATGAAAATATTGGCCCAACAGGCTGTAGATTTAACCGATATAGGCACCCATCGATTAAGCATAATAGACTGGCGTCAGGCTTTCGATCTAATGTGGCAAAAAGAGGCCATCAAGATCCTGCTTGACCCGATATGCTAGTGGTATTTGGTAACTCTAATTTTATCCGCTGCTCCAAGGCCTGTTCTGTACAACCAACAAACTGGTTAATACTCATAACCCCCAATATCCGGTCTGCTGTTTCGTGAATTACTAAAAAAGTCCTCCTTTACATAAGTCACTGGAATTCCCGTGTTAATGCATGGAGAATTTTCCAGTAGCTTGAAATAATCCCTGGTCAAAGAACCCGGATCCGAACTGCCGGAAAATGCTATTAACGGGTCTCCTATAATATCTCCTGTGCCCTTGACGGCAGCTGGCGGGGGAACAGTCCAGTTGTTGTAGGAAAAAAATATTCCTTGGTTTTCTGCAATTCTGATATTCCCATCGATAATGTTATTCATAATCCGGGAATTCTCGTGAACTATTTCATCGGATCTGGAGCCAGCAGATATGCCGCCGTCAACGATGGTATTATTTGCGATAAGAACATTTGTTAAACCTGTATTGGGAACTAAAGTCCAACCAAATGCGCTCAAATCCGCATTGTATATAAAGTTATTAATTACCACATTATTGGCTGAATGTGGAATAGCAGTTCCGTCGGAAACTTCATCTGCCAGAGTGATACCGCTGCGATAGTCGTTTCGCAATGGGAATGTGGAGGTTGGTGAGTTGTAAACAATATTTCTTTGAACCAAGCAATTTGTAGCATCACTTACATATAAATTCATCGTCCAGTTGTCGTAAGAGACACAATCTTCGATGGTAATATCGTTAGCTTCAAAAGCATCAATCCCCTCCCCGTGATTATTATAAACCACACATCTCCTAATAATTCCGTGATCTGTAATACCATTGGAAGGTTCCCTCGCAAATGAAATTCCATTGGCCCAGCCTTCTGTTTCTTTATGTTCAATATTATTCCAAGCATTTAAATACACTTCACAATCCTCAACAATAGCATAATCGGCCCGCACTTCTATACCATGATCACCGGAATGATGAACCTCCATAAAACTTATTCTATTATGAATCCCGTTGATCAACCGGATACCTTCACCTCCCTTGAACTTGCCGGTAACATTGGAATTCCTCACTTCAAATCCCATTGCGTGAATATAAGAGCCGGACAAGGTAACCAGTGCCCCCCAATCATGTGAAGGAAGTTCGTTGCCTCCGTCGATGACGACCTTTTCATTGGGGTATGCTGTAAATACTATTGGATTACTTTTATTCCCTGAATTGTCTATGTGCACTAATTCCTGGTAAATTCCTTCCCTGATAAACAAAGTGTCGCCAGGAGATAATTTACTTTGAGCGTAACTGATAGTCTTCAATGGGCTGTCAATCTCTCCTGTATTTGAATCATTTCCACTGGGACTTACATAAAAATTTCTGGCAATCACAGCTGTGTCCTCTTCAGAAGATTCCGTACAGCCTGAACAGCAGAAGATATGCAATATTGAAATTAACAGACCCACATGATTCAATTGTGGTAAGCTGATTTGAAAAATATTGTTAACCGGCATGGCTTTAGGAATTACCTACTCATTTTAGGTTGCAGAAGTCGGTCGATTACTTAGCAATAGTAAGCTTACATTTCTGAATATTAAATTGATAGGGACCGTTGGGGATGCAGGAATACAATAAGTAGAATTCCCTGCCATCCCTGCTGATCCATTTTGGTGGAATATGAGGTGCGAATCTATTCTCAGGTTTTCCCCAATCAGGCACATAAGCCACAGTAGTCCAAGGCCCCCAGGGATTAGGTGCATCAAATATGCCCAGGTGTGCCCCTCTATGGGGATTTTCATTGGCCCACCATTCCCACTCTCCAAATGGCGAACTCATAAGCAGAAAATAGCGATCCAGTCCTTCATTGTAAACAATATCTGGTCTGAAACAACCATGTGGGTCAGAAAATATGGCTGAGCGCTGCTGATATGGCCCCCACAATGCCTGGTGCTGACTGGTTTGTCCACGGTAGAAACAGTATTTTTCCTTATTGAAAATGGAATCCTTGTGTACTCTTCCCATAATAAGATCAGGATAGTCTGCATAAGCGCTTGATCCATCAGGTGCAATAAAATAAACAAAATCATCCTTTGCAGCCGAATATTCCTTACCCGCATTTAGCCATGAAGGGTATCCGATCTCAGGCCAACCCCAAGACGCCCATTCCCAGGTTTTACCATAGTCTTTTGAGTGCTTTAGTGTACTCCCTGTGCCAGTAGGTTGCCCCTTCGGATTCAAATTCCTGACCCAGGCATACAAGACACCATCTACCGATAAGATCCCACTAACTTTCTTGGAATCATGTCCGTAAGGATAAGGAATTATACCTGTTTCGGATGCAACGTTGTGACCTGTTATATGTGGAGGATCACCAATAATAACTACCGGAGCTGAACTAACTTCTGTTTCGCTTTTCTGAAAACCAGTGCCGTCCGTGAAAAATGAATACTGCTTGTTGTCTTTTGCCCATGTAATAGCCCAATTGTCCCCGTGCCCTATGGATATCCTTGCAGTGTCCAACTCAAAACCTTCGATGACGGCGCTGCCTGGGTAGGGAGAATTAATAGCTACTTGATCATTTGCAGTATCCTGACCTACCAACACTTCTGAGATCATTAGTATTAAGACCATGAGTTTTAGTTTAAATGATACCAGCATAATCTATTCCTTTTTTTATGGATGTAATTGTTTTAGATTTTCAGTTTTTAGACAAAATCAAACCCATCTGACGTAACCTTCTGGCTTATGCTGCGTTGTTCAAATTTCATTTTGGCAATGGAATGGCTTCGACCAGCAAACTTCCCTCGAAGTGCACAGATAAGGTATCCATAGGCCCGTGCAGTCTACCCAGTTCAACCTCATTGACATAATCATAAATTGTATAGGGTCCAGACCCTAGGCCCCGGAATTCGACAACTCCATCCCAGGAGCTATCATAAAAAGCATAGTGCATGGTATCTTGTTTTTGAATTACATGGGTCTCGGGGCTGTCATACCCGATATCGTATAAGGTACCTAAATAAGCTTCTCTGGACAACATTTTTTGGTGGTACAGGTCGAACCACTTTTTCCACAGTGCTTCTTTATCCGGGGTCAGCAAGTTGCTCTCTGATTGTGCAGGATTGTCTTTCGGCCAGGTAAATTTAGTTCCCAATACAGCGCCAACACCAAAGGAAGATGCGAAATCATTGCCATTATCGCTTAGTTCCACATGATCACCATAGTAGGCTGTTTTTCCCATCAAAGCTTTATAAGTTTTACCTTTTAGTCGAACCTGCCATGAACTTAACGGATCAGAACTTACCGACTGGTTCATGTAAGCCATATTGTAAAAGGAACACATTGCTCCGCAGGGACAATTTTCGACCACCGCATTGGGTTTGATGGAACGCGCTTCCTGGTAGATCATCTTAAAAAAAGCAGGCAGTTGTTCAACCGATTTTTCTGGATATTCTAGGTTGTGGTCGGGACTATGATCAGGAGGAACGGCATTCATATGTTGACCATCCATTTTAAGGCCATCAAAACCCCATTCCCCTAAGAATTTATGTACCATAGCTCTTGTATGGCTGATGGTACCCTGATAGGCTGGAGACATATAATAACTGTCCCACCAACTTATTTCCTGGGGAAATCCGTCCTCATTGATCAGGATAAGGTTTGGGTCCTGGTTTAGCAATTCAGTGCCCGGATCCACGGCCAATGGGGTCCACCATAATTTGGCTTTTAACCCATAGTCATGAACACGGTTTACAAAATCCACTATATCGGAATCGCCTCCCGGGAACTTCTCTGGGTTTACATCCCAATCTCCTTCTGCAATTTGAAAACCATCATCCAATACAACCCACTGAATGCCTAACTCCTTAACCTTTGGCAGTGTTGCCAACACTTCGTCAATATTAAATTGACGTTCATAACCCCATGCACACCAGATTGATTCGTAGGCGGCCTCTTCCGGTTCAACAAATTCTAAACCACTCACCTGCATTACCTTCGAGTATCTTTGCAGGGCGGTATAATAGTCGTTTGGATGAATGGTTACAAAAGTAGGAAAGGTCTCAAGTTTTTCCCGGGGATGTAATAGCATGTCCTGTTCAAAATGCACTCCAATGGTGGCCTGATTTTCTTGATTAACCTCAACCGGTAATGTTACTAACCTGGGCACCAGTGATAAATGACCAACTGCAATTCCCAGGTCACTTCTCCAAATATCCGTCACAGGTACTCCCCCGCCATAATCTGAGGAATTCATACCCATATAGTTTTGTTGGTTAAAGCCTGCTTCCAATGGGACCAACCAATCCCGGCGGTCACTATAGGTACCTCCTTGAAAGGACCAAAAAGGCGGGATATCTCCTTGATTCAGCAGAGTATAGCGGTGATTAACCCATTCTTTCACATTGATATCGTCATTACCAAGATTGGTATATGATA
>JAUIKU010000237.1 GCA_030430675.1 Bacteroidia bacterium
GGTAAATGTTGGACATTTGGCACCAATATATTTTTTCCCGTACTCCAGTCGCCCGGGGTTAATATCACATAATCCTACAAACTCCAGAATATCGCTGTATTGTTCAACCAGGCGTTTGCCCCAAAAGCTATTACCCCTGATGCCAGTGCCTACCAGTGCTACTTTTAGTTTGGCATTGGGATTGAAACTAAAGGCACTTACAGGCACCACTGTAGCTGCAGAAAGCATGCTTATAGAACGCAAGAAATTACGACGTGAATTTTCCATAACTTGCAACTTAAGGGATTCTTTGAAAAAAGCAACCGGTTCCTTCCGGATTTATCATGTTAAGGTCGATTCGTATCATTATTTATACACCTTTAAATTGGTAATTCTGCACCTGACAATTTGCCTAAACATTTAACCGGTCACTATACTCCACTACTTCTCCATGCTCAACATATCGCTTCATAAGGCGCAAATACATAGCCCAGCAATAATTAGAAATACAGAAATGGTCATTCGCTTCTTTCCAACCGCGATTATAGAATCGGACATTTGTACCATCTTTCATACTGTTAAGTTGAAATCCCACCGTGTTATCCTGCCAGTCGCTGTCGGCCTTAATTAATGTCAACTCAAATTCGGTTGGTGGCACCATTTGGGTAACCTGTGCCTGCCAGTGGTATCCGGGTCCAAAATCCAGTGTCAGTATGGCACCCAATTCCGAATGACCGGAGGCCTGCAACGGCCACCATTTCACCATACCTCTGGGAGTGGAAATCGTTTGAAAAACCGATTCTATGGGACTTTGTACCTGTAAGTAGTGAATGATGTCCATAATGTTATTTAAAGCGGTGGCTGTTCGAGATTACCTTGGGCTTAGACAATTTACACATTTTTTATATGACCCTGTTCATTCCCTAGAATTACCAGGATGTTCTTATAATTGCACAGACAATTCGATACGTCTTGATGTTGAAAAAGCCCATTGCCTTTTTTCTGTTTATCGTTACAGTACTGCTAACAACGGGATTGCTGCTATTTACCAAAGTAGATGAAACGCCTTATCGGCAAACCCGGTTTTACAACAGTACGCTAGCACGAAAGGATAGCCTGGCGATACTTTTCAAATCACAAACTCAACGTTCTCCGCAAGCCCCATTGCGGGCTGGTTGGGGACGGGCCAGCATCACGCCTGAAGAACCGGTAAGACTTACCGGGAAGAATTTCAAACCGTATGAGCAGGTTTTCGACTCCGTTTTTGTCAGAACATTCCTGTTCGAGAATGGGATCAACCGGGTTTTACTGGTTAGTTATGACTTATGGATAATGCATCCGGTACTGGCCAAAGCGGTAAAACAAGCAATACAGTCAGTATATCCTGAGATAAACGGAATATACTTTACCGCAAATCACAGTCACACCAGTATCGGAGGCTGGGCCAGCGGGTTGTTGGGGGCACTGGTAGTGGGAGGGAATAATCCGGAAACGGTACAATTCATCGTTGATCAAACCATGACATCCATTCACAATGCCACCAAACAGCTGGACACCGTACGGGTAGGGTTTGGAGCTATAGAAACCCGGGGTCTGGTGGCTAACCGTCTGGATGAAAATGGTGCGGTGGATGATATGCTGCGGGTAATGAAGCTGGAGAATACCCATCGCCAGGTGGCTCTGTTCAACACCTATTCGGCTCATTCGGTATACATGAACAAGGATATTAATACTTTGTCGGCTGATTTCCCGGGACCATTTCTGCAGTATGTACAGGCAAGCGACCAAGTCGACTTTGCTTCCTATTCGCCGGGGGCAACCGGCAGCCATACCCCGATCGGGCGAAAACCCTTTGAACACAGCAAAATGCTTGGATATGCCGGGAACCTAGCGAAGTATGCCGGTGAGCTACAGGGCCGGATAAAAACAGAAAATAGCCAGATCCTGAAGTTTGCGGAATGGCCGGTGGATCTGCGCCCGGCTCATTTTCGCATAAGTAATCATTGGCGCTTTCGCCCCTGGGTTTTTGATCTGCTAATGGGCCGAAACGAAGCCAGTATTACTGTACTAAGGGTGGGTAATACGGTGCTGGTTGGGTTGCCGGTAGAGTTGTCAGGGGAATACTATCCGGAATTTGCCGCCATTTGCAAACAAAGGGGATTGTCTCTGTTGATTACTTCTTTCAACGGATGGTATCTGGGCTATGTTAACCCTGAAAAATACTACTTCACTTTGAAAAGGGCGGAGACCAGGGAAATGAACTGGTTTGGTTACCAGAACGGAGAGTACTTTGTGGAGTTGATCAAGCACATAATGGAAATAGTTTGAGTTTGAGTTTGAGTGTGAGTGTGAAGTGTGTTTATAAGTTATCCTGGAACTTTGCCAGTTGCTCCTCAAACTGTTCCATCAACTGGTCATCGGTGATGCCTTCACCTTCACCAAAATTATCTTTAAACGAAGGAAGTGAAAAAGTAGCTACTACCTTGCCACCCTGAAAAGGTAACCGGTTGCCGGCTGCCTGGAGTACGGATTTGCCACCCCGGGCACCGGGAGAGGTGGCCATAAGAAATATGGGCTTGTCCTCCCACATATTACCCTCAATTCGGGAAACCCAGTCGTAAATATTCTTGTAGGCAGCGGAGTAGCTGCCATTGTGTTCGGCCAGGGACATGATAATGCCATCGGCTTGTTCAATCTGAGACTTGAACTGGCGGGCTTCCCCGGGGATACCAATCTCCCGCTCAAGGTCCACACTGAAAAGCGGCATTTCAAAATCGTTGAGATCGAGCATCACCTTTTCGGTGCCATTCATTTGGGAAAGAGCAAAGGCTGCTAACTTCTTATTAATTGATTTACTGCTGGTACTGCCGCCAAAGGCTAAAATTCGTTTCACTTAGTAGTTATTTCTTCTTTTTAAGATCGCCATTCCGCAAAGATTTAATAAAACTGGCCCAGTTGATGGGATTGAGCAGGGGATTGTTGAATCGCTGCTGGCCATAGGCATTGTGCAATTCATAAAATTGCTGATTCATATAGTACTTGTAATTCTGACTGGCATCCATAGGCATGGATTGGGCCATGCGGGCTAATACCTCTTCACCCAGGTTGTCTTTTTGGGTTTCGTCATCTACCGGTAGATTCAGGGCCAGAACCGCTTCTTTGAACGCTTTTTCCGTGGGGTAAGGAAAAATTTCCAAAGTCGATAAAATGGTGGTGTCGGTGGCAAGTTCAACCAATACCGTATAACTATCGCCCTGACCTTTCGGAACTCTCAGGCTCTGCTTGCGGTAACCAACCGCACTTATCACCACACTGTCACCCGCTAACACCGGCATTGAAAAGTATCCGTATTGATTGGTAACGGTACCACGACCGGCTTTGGGCACATAAACATGCACCCCAAAAAGACCAGTGGAAGTGCTGTCCTCATCCACTACTACTCCCGAAAACTGGATAATTTCCTTTTGGCCCTGTCCTTGTATATCCGAAACCTGCGTCATAAGAATGAGCAAGAGGAAAGGCAAGAATAACAGGTACTTACGCGATATGGTGTTGGTACAGGCTTTCAAATGTCAGAGCACAATTCGACCAATAAAGATACAGAATTGCTAATATCTATAATTAAAAACAGCCAAAATAGTTCCGGAAGTTAAAAATTGTTAAACCTGTTTTGTACCCGTTGATGCCATTTTTTCCGGCACGAATAGTAACTTGAGCATTGGACAGATCAGGCAGTTTATGCGGTTAAAAAATTTTACTCTGGGCTTTGGTAGTCAATTGTTTAAAGCGTTTTCAGATGAGTCTAGAGTACGTATCCTGTTTTTACTCCATCATTATCCAGAACTGTGTATTTCGGATCTGGAACATATTTTGGATTTCACACAGACCAAAACCTCCAGGCACCTGACCTACCTTAAGAATTCCGGACTGGTTGCCTCCAGGAAGCAGGATCAATGGGTTTTTTATCAAATCAAAGAGGAGGTGAAGGATTTTATTAGTCTGATCTTTCAGTATTTGCACAAAGATCCCATACTTCGAAAGGACCTCGACGTAGCCAATGTACTGGAATCCAACCGGGAACTGGCCATTCACAAGATCAGTGGCAGACAGTTAATAGTTTGAAGCGGGCCTATAAACATTTGTTTTTCGATCTCGATCATACGCTATGGGATCACGGTAGTAATGCCGACGCTACTTTGGCCGATTTGTGCCACCAGTATCAGCTTGCTGATTACCCCAATTTTTCGGTTCAGGCATTTCAAAAGACTTTTCACGAGATAAACCACGACCTTTGGCATCAATATCATTTGGGACAGGTAGACCAGCACCATATCAGGCACCAAAGATTCCGGATGGTTATGGAAGCTTTAGACATAGTTGACTTTGAACATTGTAGTGACCTGGGAGAACAGTATCTACAGCAATGCCCGCGGAGGGGACACCTAATGCCCTATGCCCTGGAGGTTCTGGAGTATCTTTCACAGAAATATCCCATGACTATAATAACCAATGGGTTTGATGAGATTCAGGAATTAAAACTAAACAGTTCCGGAATAGCCGGGTATTTCAATTCTGTTATCACCTCAGAGAAAGCGGGATGTTTGAAACCACATCCCGGTATATTCGATTTCGCCATGCGAGAGGCGGCGGTAGTTAGGGGAGAATGCCTGATGATAGGGGATAATCCGGTTACCGATATGGGTGGAGCCATCAATTCCGGAATAGATCAGGTCTATTATAATTCAAGAGGATGCGCAGACCTGGTGTCACCCACCTACACCATTGACAGCCTGATTGACCTTAAAAGCATTTTATAACCTGTGGGCAGAGGATGTCCTGACAGGCTGGGGTTGATACTTTTAGGGCTGGTCAAATTTATTCCAGAAGTTTAGTCTATTGGTTACCTTTGCAACCTAACCCAAAATAATCAAACATGCCCAAAGGAACATACCAGGTACCAACTCCCAAAAATGAACCAGTGCATGACTACGCGCCGGGCACTATTGAGAGAGCAGAACTTCAGCAAGCGCTTGCTCAGGCAAGGTCGGCAGCGGCTGACATCCCCATGTACATCGGGGGAGATGAGGTGAGAACAGCACAAAAAATATCGATCAACCCGCCACATGACCACCAACATGTTCTGGGTTATTTTCATGAGGGTGATGCCAGTCATGTAGCGTTGGCCATAAATGCGGCATTGGGTGCAAAAACGGCCTGGGCGGAACTTTCATGGGAGCACCGGGCCAGTATTTTTTTAAAGGCAGCAGCATTGATCTCGGGTCCTTACCGAGCTCGGCTTAATGCAGCTACCATGCTGGGACAGTCTAAGAATGCCTATCAGGCAGAAATCGACAGTGCCTGTGAGATTATTGATTTCCTGCGGTTTAACGTCTATTATATGAGTCAAATCTATGGGCAGCAGCCTGACTCAGATGGTGGGATCTGGAATAGACTGGAGCACAGACCGCTGGAGGGATTTGTGTTTGCCCTGACACCTTTCAACTTTACCGCAATCGCCGGCAACCTGCCGACATCGGTAGCCATGATGGGAAATACGGTGGTCTGGAAACCGGCTTTCAGCCAAATATATGCCGCAAATGTACTGATGCAGGTGTTTAAGGAGGCCGGTGTTCCGGACGGAGTAATTAACCTTATTTACGTAGATGGTCCGGTAACCGGTGAAGTGGTATTTAATCACCCTGATTTTGCCGGGATCCACTTTACCGGCAGCACCGCGGTATTTCAACATATCTGGAGTACCATCGGCACCAATATTACCAAATACAAAAGTTACCCCAGGATCGTGGGAGAAACGGGAGGGAAAGATTTTATTATCGCCCATAAGTCGGCAGATGCGGAGGCACTGGCAACCGCAATGGTAAGAGGAGCTTTTGAATTTCAGGGTCAGAAATGCTCCGCTGCCAGCCGTGTGTATATTCCGGACAACCTTTGGGAAGCGGTGAAAGAAAAAGTACTGGCGGATTTGTCAGATTTTAAAATGGGGCCGGTGGAAGATTTTTCCAATTTCATCAATGCGGTTATCGACGAAAAAGCTTTCGATAAAATTACCGGCTATATCGAACAGGCCCGAAACCAGAATACAGTGGAGATTATTGCCGGTGGCAATTACGACAAGTCCATAGGCTATTTTGTGGAACCGACCATACTGTTGACCCAGGATCCGCAGTACATCACCATGTGCGAAGAGATTTTCGGCCCGGTATTAACGATTTACGTATACCAGTCGGAGCGATTTGAAGAGACCCTGGAACTGGTTGACCAGACTTCGCCCTATGCATTGACCGGGGCAGTATTTGCTCAAGACCGCTATGCGATTGAACTGGCAACCAAACAACTGGTTAATGCCGCTGGTAATTTTTATATCAACGACAAACCCACCGGTGCGGTGGTAGGACAACAGCCATTTGGCGGGGCCAGGGCTTCGGGCACTAATGATAAGGCGGGAGCCATGCTCAACCTGTTACGTTGGGTATCACCTCGTACTATTAAGGAAACTTTCGTGCCACCCAAAGATTATAGATATCCATTTTTACAGCAAGATTAAATATGACTTGGTTTACAATTTCCAATTTGGAAGATACTCCCTCCCCGGCACTGCTGGTTTACCGGGACAGGATAATAAAAAACATCGATGAAATGATAGCGGTTGCCGGTGACCCGGCCCGCCTAAGGCCTCATGTAAAAACCCACAAATGCCGAGAGATCGTTGCCCTGCAACAGGAAGCAGGTATAAACAAATTCAAGTGTGCCACCATTGCGGAGGCTGAGATGCTGGCGCAGTGCCAGGTGAAGGATATATTGTTGGCTTTTCAACCTACCGGACCGAATATCCAAAGGTTGTCCAAACTTGCCGGTGAATATCCGCAGTCTGTAATAAGTGCATTGGTAGATAATGCCTTCACTGCCGGCCAAATAGGTGATTTTATGAAATCTGCGGATA
>JAUIKU010000238.1 GCA_030430675.1 Bacteroidia bacterium
AAATTATCGATCAGGCCGGGTTGCCGGTGATCTATTACAATCGCGCCAATGGAACCTTAAAGAGTGAATACCTGGAAAAACTGGCACAGGAATGCAGCAACCTGATCGGTCTTAAAGATGGCACCGGTCAGTTGCACGAATTGAACGATACCATTAAAACTATCGGTGACCGGCTGGTATATATCGGGGGTGTACCTACCGCGGAGATAATTGCGGAGGCCTATATGTCGATAGGAGTAAATACTTACTCGTCAGCGGTTTTTAACTTTGTCCCGGAACTGGCCAACAGGTTTTACGCTAACCTGAGAGCCGGAAACAAAGAGGTTGTTGCAGAGATTCTCAAGAATTTCTTTATACCATTTGTGCGATTGAGAAATAAAAACAAAGGATACGCTGTGAGCCTGATCAAAGCAGGAGCAGAGCTGATAGGTAAAGGAGCCGGTAATGTAAGACATCCTTTGCAGATGCCTTCGGATTCAGAGACCCGAGAGTTGGAACAGATTATTGACAGCGTAAAGCTTATGACCACATAGCTGAACCCACGGTGCTATTGCTGATCTTCCAGATCTTTTAGGAACGGAAATGAAAAACTAAATACCACCCGGAGCCGGTCCCACCGGAAAACTCCGGTATCGTCCGGGTTAAAAATGTTGTCATTATCTTCATCCGGAAAGTCTACCGGCCGGGCAAAATCCTGATCTCCTCCGGTATAGGCTGTTCCCAAGGTAATATCTGCTCTTCTCCATGAAAGCACCACACCCGCGGCAAAATGGTAAAAGTCCGCAGAAAATACGGAATTGTTTGCTTCTGGTTCATTGGCAGAAAAATTAGTAATGTTCTCCGGTGCAGCCGAGAAGTCCGTGCTGACACTCATGTAGGTGCTTAGTTTTGGGCTGATATAAACCTGCGCTCCAATTCCAAAATTAGTAACACTCTGAAGGTTATCGATCAGAGCAAATCTAACGGTATCTCCGCTGCTTTGACTTACATGGGGCTCAGCCTCCAGCAGGGTATAGCGATCCACAGCACCATACCACTCACCGCTCAGGTGTAACTCGCTCTTACCCAATGGAAATGATATTCCGCCACCAATAGCCAGAGGTCGTTTATAATCGGTTTCGATATCTTCCTGTCTGCTGGTGGTAAACCGGTCGGGGTTGACAGATCCCTGGATACCTGAGAAATATTCTTCATAGTTATACTTCCCTTTGCTAGATATTTGAATTGAGGGTGTGGTAAGGGTGACACCCCAGTTAAACAGCCTTGATTCCCCCGCTATCCCAATTTTCCACAGCAAACCAAATTGGTCCATGGAATAATTGCGATCGAACAGGTATTGTGCCACTTCGTTGGATTCAGACAACGCCTGTAACTCGATCAGCGCACCTTTATCAGCCGATAACCTGGTGGCACTGGTGGTGACTCCTACACTGAGGTTCTCCTTCAACGGGTATGACCAGGTAATGGAATACCAATCCTCTTTGGTTTTTTGATTGAAATCGATGTTGGCGCCAAAGTACTCCTCACCGGGAAAGTTGGAAATCACATCACCATAACTCTCATCCCTAAAATTGAAATCAAAATCGATACCCTGCCGTTGTAATATTGAATACCCGAAGAAATGACCTTCCAGCCATTTGATCTTAAAGGTTCCCGCCACAAAACTGGGGACGCTGCCAAAATCTGTATCAGTACGACCAACTCCCTCATCCACGGCATCTTTTAACCTGATTCGAGTTACTTCGAATACATCGGCATTTAACAGGAAAGCGGGGTTTTCGATCAACCCCAGTCGGCCCGGGTTGTAGTACAGGGCACCAAGATCCTTAACCCCGCCAATGGCGGAATTGCTGAGAAGTATGGACCTGGTTCCATAATGCTGGGTCCAGTAATGACCGTCCTGACCAAAGACCGTTTGAGTAGAAATCGCCAACAAGAAGATCACCCACCGGTATGAAAAATTAAAACTCATTGTCTAAAATATTACCCGTTTCAATCAAATTCCAGAGTTACCATAAATTCTGCAATAACTGAAAATTTGTTCGGCTATTTTATTAGTATTATTGGGAGGATAACTAATTTTCTTAGGCATCACCTTTATTAACTATACATATTTTTGGCTTCTGACCGTTAGTGTTCCGGCACTTCAGCAACCGGTGCTCAACCTGGAGATTTTAGGAATCAAGAAATTACAGGGTACGATCATGGTGGCAGTATATGACTCTCAGGAGACGTTTTTGAGTGAAAATTTGGTGGTGGGAGAGGTGTTCGAAGTAAAAGGAGCGCTGGTAAGGGGAACACTAAGTATACCGTACGGCAAGTATGCCATCAGTGTATATCATGACCAGAATTCCGATAAAACACTGAACACCGGAATTTTTGGTATCCCCAAAGAACCGGTGGGATTTTCCAACGATGCCAAAGGTAGTTTTGGCCCTCCTGGCTTCAAGGAATCTTCTTTTGATTTTGAAAATGAAGGTCAAACCATTAAAATTAACCTGTCGAAACCCTGACGAACTAAGTAATGACTAAACAAAACCTAATGAATAAAATTAATCATGGGTGGCTGCTGTTGGCAATATTGGCCCTGGCAACCACCGGATATGCTCAAAAAACAGCGGACCCTACCCGGTTCGAGAACTCTATTGTCGAATATGAAACACAGGACAAGGAGCAGCCATTCCCTTCCGGAGCGGTATTGTTCGTGGGGAGCTCTTCTGTGAGAATGTGGAAGTCCATGGATGAAGATCTACCCCAGGTTAAGGCAGTAAACCGGGGATTTGGCGGTTCGCAGTTTTCAGATCTTTTATACTATATCGATCGAATTGTCACCTGTTATCAACCGTCTAAGATTTTTATCTACGAAGGCGACAATGACATTTCATCAGGGAAAAAAACCAGCGAAATTATGGCCGATGCCAAAAAGGTCAGACAAAGAATTGCCAGTAAACTTCCGGGAGTTCCGGTGTATTTTATCGCTGCCAAACCCAGTGTGGCCCGATGGAAATTGCGCAAGAAATACCAACAATTAAACAGCGAATTGGCCATTTACGCCAACAATACCCCCAATACCGGATTTGTCAATGTCTGGGATCCTGCGCTGGACCAGAATGGCGAAGTACGTACGGATATTTTTCTGGAAGATAACCTGCATATGAACGAAAAGGGCTATGCTATCTGGAAAAAGGCCATCGAGCCTTTCCTGTAAGCCCTGCTTAACGTTCTGCTGTTCCCGGATTCCCGTTGCCTTCTACCAGAAACTTGGCCAGATCACCGGCGAGCTGATCGCCCCTGCTGGAGTTGGTAAATACCACATACCCCATGTCAAGATCCTGGTAGACTTCAAACAGGCATTTGAAGTCACCGTTATTTCCACCATGCCCCAGAACCACTCCATTAGGTGATTCTCTAACATGCATGCCTAATCCGGCTCCCTCGGGATAGTCCGGATAATCCCAGTACTCACTTGGTGACAATGTATAGATAACTGCAAGATCACGGTAGGTTTCAGGTTGCAGCCCCTTCTTTTCCAACAGTGCAATAGCAAACCTGGAGAATGCTTTGGCTTCGGTGTGCATGCTATGCGCCATTCCGGGTTCCCCGGGTATGGGCCAGTAGGTAGGATTTGTTCCCTGATGACCAATTGCCGCAACTTTTCTCAAGCTTTCACTATCCTTGAACTCCAAATGATAGAGGTTCAAAGGTCCAATTACTTCTTCATCAAGCAATTGCTCAATACCCTTTCCCGTTATTTTACAGACCACCCGTTTTAAGTATTCAAACCCTTCTCCGGAGTAGCCATATGCGGTACCCGGTGCGCGCTCCAATGGCACACCCCAATTGGGAAGGCCACTTTGATGGATCAGTACATGACGGGCTGTCATTTTTTTGTATTCCGGGGTCACTTCCAGCGCCTCAAAGGGGAGATACTGGTATAAGGGCCTGTCGAGATCGATGATTCCACGTTCTTCCAGGCGCAACACCAAGAAAGCAAAAACTGCCTTGGTAATAGATGCTGCTTCAAACAGGGTTTCTTCAGTTACAGGTTCATCGGTTTTAGTGCTTTTAACCCCATACGTTTTCGCATATAAAATCTTCCCATCCTTTATTAAAGCCAATGAAACACCAGGGATGGAGTAGAATTTTTGATAGGTTGTTACATAATGATCAACCAGGTTAAAGGTATTATCATCAATGTCATGTAATATCCCTGTCTCCGGGGTGAAATCAGGGCCGGCAATCTGAACAGGCTTTAGGGTAGGGGCTTTGGCGGATACTGCAGAAACTAAAAAGTCTACCGGCTGATTCGGGGCAATCTGATAAAATTCATCCCCGCTCATCATCAATTCCTCAGGAATGCCGACCTGATACCGGCCCATGGGAATGGTAGTCTGATAGTGGCCAGTGGAATCACTTAGAATTTGCAATTTTAGATTTGGGTTGGAATAGCTTTTAAAGCTCACTGGAAATTCAGTGGGAGAAGAAAGAATATTGTCTAGATCCAGTGACCCGGAAATGTCGACCAATTCCATGCCACTATCCGCCAATACCAGGTCCCCACATCTTTTGGCATCACCCAACTTTTGTGAAAACCTTCCCCAGGACAGCCAGGTATAGCTCTCATCATCGTCCATATCAACCACCGATAGGTCCAAAGCCATGGTAGTGCCCGTAGTCAATTCCCGATCCAGCTGTATACTCCATTCGTAATTCCTTCCTGAATGTGTCAGTTGCATCTTTACATCGATTCCCTGCCAGGAATCCCTGTCACCAAAGATGAATCGCTTCATGGCATATTCGCTGTATTGGGTGATTGATGCAGCTGTTTCCTGGTGGTTAGGATCAAGGTATAACTCAACCCCGTCATGGGTATTCCAATTGACGTATTTTGAGGTATCCAACATAATGGATTGATCTTTTATTTCGATGGCAATAAAAATCGTGCTGGTATGCTTTTGAAAACCGATTCTAAAATTTGCAGACAGGTCCTCAGGGTTGGTGGCATTAACCCCTACTCCCACAAACTCCATCGAATACCTTTTTAATCCCTGTGGCCAATCACTAAAGTCACCGTCAACACTAATACCTTCTATGGGATAGGCATAGGCAATAGCGCCATTGTGGGCAATTAGTGGGATGGTCATACTGACTTGTAGCAATATAATCAGGCTGCAGATCGCCAGTTTATCAAGTGGCAATAGAGATGTTTCGCAATTCTTCATGGTGGATAGAGTTGTCTTGGAGATTAGTTGTTAATTGTTAAAAAGACTTGGCAAGTTTCATTTGGTTGCACGGTTACCTGTTTATTATTTTTTTTAAAGGCAATTATGGAGATTTTGTGTGGTATGCTGGAATAATAGGGCAGGAATGCAGAAATTATATGACAAAATACAGACTCATGAAGAAATCTCTTTTAAATATCAGTCTTGTGCTAAGTGTGTTAATGATAGTTCCGGCCTGTCAGCAACAACAGCAGAATAATCAAACGGAAACTGAAAATGTAATGGAAGAAATATCCTTAATCGCTGATGAAGTGGTTTATAGCGCAGATTCCGTGGAGTTAAAAGGATACCTGGTATATGAGGAGCATCAGATGGAGAGACGGCCTGGCATTATCGTTGTTCACGAATGGTGGGGACATAACCAATATGCCAGAGACCGGGCAGACAGGTTGGCGGAGTTGGGATATACCGCTTTTGCCCTGGACATGTACGGCGATGGGGTGCTGGCAGAGCATCCGGATGATGCCGGTAAGTTCGCAGGGATGATCATGAGCAATGTGGACCTGGGTATGGCCCGGTTTGATGCCGCAGTGGAGCAGCTAAGATCTCATCCTACAGTAGATCCTGATAGAATAGCCGCTATCGGTTATTGTTTCGGGGGTTCCGTGGTGCTTTCCATGGCCAATACCGGAAGAGACCTGGATGCGGTGGCAGCCTTTCATAGCGGAGTACAATTGCCGGTAATGCCGGGAGAAGACCTGAAAGCCAAAGTACTGGTATGCAACGGAGCGGATGATCCCTTTATTTCACCGGAATCGGTTACCACTTTTAAGGAGACTATGGATGCCGTCGGGGCGGATTACAAGTATATCTCCTATGAAGGTGCCGTGCATTCATTTACCAGCCCTTATGCCGATGAGGTGGGTGAAAAATTCGACATGCCACTAAAGTATAACCGGGAAGCCGATGAAGCATCGTGGGAAGAATTGCAGGCGCTTCTGGATAGTGTCTTTTAAAGTCAGGCTCAACGAAAGAAGACTTTTTCAAAATTTTTCCAATAGGTTTTCCCCACAGGAATTTCTGCTTCGGGAAGGGTGATCAGTTTGTTTCGAACACTTTTAACTCTGTCCAGTGGTATGATAAAGGAACGGTGTACCCTGAAAAAGTTATCTGGTAATTGTTGCGCCAGACTCTTCATGGTCATTCTGGCAATAATAGGTTTTCCGCTGTGCATATAGATTTTCAGGTAATCGGATAACCCCTGTATATAGCTCACCTCATCCAGTGCCACTTTTTTTATGCTGTAGTCGGCCCTAATAAAAATATGAGATTCATTAGACCCACTAGCCTCTTTCAGAAATGTGTGGTATTCCCTGGCTTTCTTGACAGCCTTTAAAAACCGCTGATAGTCATATGGTTTTAGCAAATAGTCTATAGCGCTTAGATTAAATCCCTCAATGGCATATTCGCTGTGGGCAGTGGAAAAAATCACCATAATATCCCGGTCCAGTGTCTTGAAAAAGTCAATACCCGACATATGAGGCATCTCTATGTCCAGAAATAGTAAATCAATTGCATGCTGCCGTAAATAGGTTTTGGCTTCCAATGTCCTGGTAAAAGTACGCTCCAATTGAATAAAAGAGACCTGTTGGCAGTAACCTTTCAGGATTTCCAGAGGCAATGGTTCATCATCAAC
>JAUIKU010000239.1 GCA_030430675.1 Bacteroidia bacterium
TAAAGCGGACATTAAACTTTTCGTGGACAGCCCAAACCAGGCGGTGGATTATGAGCTACGAAACGGATTGTTGACTTTCGAAGTAAGGCCGGAAGAGCATTATATTATTGTTGCCAGTCATGATGATTATCAGGATCAATATATAACACTCGCTGCAGACGAACTGTTATCCGAGGGTCAGGAGAATATAAGCCTTGCCTTAACCCAAAATGATCATCTAGAGCGCGAAAAAAGTTCACAGAGTGGGTCATCTACAAAATTCAAGGCATTGGTTCGGGATGATGAAACCGGTGAGCAGTTAGAAGATGCGGAAGTGCGGTTCTTCGTGGACGGAAAAGCAGTCGAATCCGAATACTCCAAAGAGAGCGGCAAAACTGTTTTTAAATCTCCGGATGGTCAAGACTATATGATGTTGGTAAGTAGAAATGGTTATCAGGATCTCATCTACCATCTGCCTGGTGCTCCGGAAGAAAATATGGATGTTGATCTTGCTTTATTAAGAGAAGATGAAAATCCTTATTCACCTTATCGTCAATTGGCGGTGAAAGGCCAGGCCTTTGATGACTTCTCAGGAGCCGATCTGGAGGGTGTTACGTTTATGGTATTCGAAGAGGGAGATTTGTTGGAAACCACCGAAGATCTTTCCTCACTGGAAGTAGACCCTCAGAAGCAATACCAGGTCTTAGCAACAAAAGAGGGTTACCAGGAAAGCCTACAGACTTTAAACCAGGCGCAGTTATCAGGTGATGAGCCGATAACATTGCCGTTTGCCCTGAAGGAAGAACAAATTAGTGAAGTAACCGGGGCGGCAGTTTACCAGCCGGTTGGTGGGGAGACACAGCCTATCAATGCCACCATAGTAGACGTGTCGAATGACCTGCCGTTATCTGAAGCACAAGTACTGGTATTCTCCGATAACCAGGTTCAGGAGAAGATTACCACCTGGCAGTCAGGAACAGTAACCATAAACGCTGAAAGAGGTAAGGAGTATCAATTGTTGGTTAAAAGAGATGGTTATAATGACAAGATCATCAATATCGGGAATGCTAACGGGTTAACCGATGCCCTGGAAATTGCTTTGATACCTGCTGATATTCAAAAATTCAGATCAACGGATATTGACCTTAGCAACGCCAGTATGTTGGTAATGGCTGATCCGGCCGGTGAGCAACAATTGTACCTGTCCACCAATGATGAGCTTTACCAGTACAGCGTGGAAAACGATAATCATTACTTGATAAACGACGATGAAAAGATTTTGCTCAAAGAGCGTAAACGATCATTGAACGAAAAGGTCACTGATAAACAGGATTCCGATCAGTACAGCTTACGAGCTGAGGACCAGTTTCTGTATGATCAACTGAGTGGCGATGAAAAGGTAATGGTAGACCAGATAGTTAATAAGATGATACATTCACAGCTTGAGTCCGATCCGGAACTATCGATTTACTATAGTAATCTGCCAGCTGAGTACAGGCAAATGGTTGCGAATATGGTACAGAGCACCCAACTACAGCAGGAATCAACATTAGGCAGCTCCAACCTGGCCTCTGCCCAATCACTAAATGATGTATTGAAAGAAAATAATGTGGCTGTAGCAGATGTTTTCAATATCCGGAACATTTACTATGATTTCGATAAATCAAATATCAGGGAAGACGCTGCTTTGGAGTTGGATAAGCTGGTGGCTATTTTGAACAGCAATGAGAATATTAAAGTTGTCATGTACTCTCATACGGATACCCGTGGTAGTAACAGGTACAATGATGCTTTGTCCAACAGAAGAGGCATGGCTGCGGTTCAATACCTGGTAGACCAGGGGATAAGTATTGACCGATTGACCACCGAGGCCAGAGGTGAAAGTCAACCGGTAAATTCCTGTTTGGACAGTGTAAAGTGTTCGGAAGAGGCACATCAATTAAATCGTCGTACTGAGTTCAGGTTAAGTGCCTGAAACAACCACTGAAATTTTTCCACAGGATATAAACAACCTGGATATTTAATAAATCCAATTGCATGGATATTATCAACAATAAGATAATACCAAGTATTTGGGGACGGTGAGATTGAATTAAATTGAAAGCATCTTATTTTAACTAGCTTTAAATCAGCATAATAAATTGTTGATAACCGGGAAATTCGTGTTGTTGATAAGTAAGGCATAATTGAATGGTATTTATTCAACCGAATGGTAAAGAGCATACAACAAGCTGCAGAATTCACAGAATAACTATATTTAAAACATATCCACATTGAGTTGATTGTGAACAACTTGAAAAAGATTTCCACAGGATTTGTTTAACCTGGTCTAAATTATTGCTTAATTTTCTAGTAGTAACGCACTAAAGATTAAGACCATATGAGAGCAGAGGCCCTATTAGCAGGCTTGATCCTCACCTTCTCATCTTCAATCCAGTCTCAGTCAATTATTGCAACCCAGGGAGAAACCGCTAAAAATCATATTTCTCTAGTTCCCGACCATTCAGTGGTACAGGAATGTCACAGCCAGGAGCATGGACCAACCAAAAGAGATGACTGCCTGAAACAGGCGCGATTGTTTTATGAAAACGGTCATTTCGAAAAGAGTTACCTCCATTATTCCAAGGTAATCCATCTGCGGTACTTAATTCAAAGCGCAGATTACCTTAGATATGCCCGGATATTGCAGGGTTTGAACAAGAATGACAGCGCTATCTGGTGGACAAATAAATATCTGGATTTGGAGCCGCGCAATGAGGAAGCGCAAAACCTGTTATATCAGCTGCATCTAGCTACTCGTTATTATAATGAACGGACTTTCCGCCAGTATATCCCCATAACCCAAAGTTCTCATACCACCGGAACCCTGGTAGAAGTAAATACGGCCAGCGGGTCTAGTTCTTATGTACTTACCAATGAAAGGATCATTGAGGTAAAAGGCTCACAATCTTTAGAATGGCTTTATCAATTGTTAGAAGACAATTCAATAGAAATTCGTCAAAGGGTAACCATAAATCCGGTTTGGTACCAGCCAGGGCAAATCTACCCGGATAGAGCGTCACAATCGGAATTGATCAAGCTGAGTGTGTTGATGAAAAAGTATAAATTTATTGAATTTGAAATAAGGTCACATACAGATGAAACAGGCTCTGATTTATTCAATCTAAGACTCTCTCAATCAAGAGCCAAGGCCGCCCGAGACTTTCTTTTAGCCAGGGATATTCAAACAGAGCGGCTGCTAGCCAGTGGCTATGGCGAAGACCAACCGGTATGTCAGCCGCCGACCTGTAGTGAAAAACAACAGGGCTTAAATCGAAGAACTGAGTTCAGAATGGTATATATTGATGATAATCGGGTGGTAAGTAATTATTAATTGCCTAAAGGATCACTATATTTTGTCGCAATAGTTCCACCTCAGCCTCAGTTCGAAGAGATACTGAAATTCAAGCAAGAGGTTTCAGTCAGATATGGAAGTAAGGCGGCATTAAGATCTCCTCCGCATCTTACACTGCATATGCCATTTCGCTGGACTGATAAAAAACTACCTCCACTAAAACGCTCGTTAACGAAGTTTTTTTCAGAGTTTTCCCCAATTACCATAAGACTTGAAGGATTTGGGTCATTTCCTCCTCGAGTAATATTCGTACGGGTAGAATCAAATCCTCACCTGAATTCACTACAATCCGGGTTACGCGAATTCATGACCAGGTCCCTTTCCCTCTACAATGCCAATTACCGGGACCAGCCGTTCCACCCACATATTACCATTGCCTTTCGAGATTTGAGAAAATCGCAGTTCACCAACGCCTGGAGATATTATCAGAGCCTGTCATACGACGCGGAATTTCAGGTAAACCAAATTTTTTTACTACGGCACAATGGCCAAATTTGGGAGCAAGATCACGGTTTTAATCTTGCTCTGTAGGGGTCATTTTAACTAAAAACAGCTGGTTTATTACAGGGGTTAACAGCTAATATGGATATGTGGATAACCGGGTGATTACCATGCCCCCAGTGAAATTTTGCTAAATATTATCTTCTTTTTACCTATCTTAGTTGGCCATATTTACTGCAGGTGGGTTACAAATCTTACATATGTAGTATATATCCATGACGGCACCTAACCAACAACCAGCTCCTAAACCTAAATTTTATTGGGAATACTGAAACGGTAGATGCGTTACTGTGAAAATAAAAAAATGAACTTTTTCAATATAAAACAGGACATTAAGAAGATCAGACAGGGAATTCTGTGCTTTTTAACCATACTGGGACTTGCACCCACACTGTTTGCTCAGAACACCAGTGAGACCTGTATAACCATACCTTTTACCTCAAATTCCCTGATCAAGATCAATAAGAGTAATGGTCAGGAAACTACTGTGGGTAACATTGGTGTGAGACGGGTTCAGGCTATTGCTCTCAATGCCACGGTGGATACAATTTATGCGGCCCGACCAGGCCAACTTGGCTATCTGACTTTCGATGATACACAATTCACACCGCTTCCCCAGGCATTTGGAACTGGTGAAGGAGCCCTGGGAAGTATTGAATTCATCGAAGTTGAGGGGTTGAGCCTTGATCTTGGTTCTAATACGCTTTATGGAAGCGTAAAAATTGCAGAGCCATCTGATGACATTCTTATTCAGATAGACCCACAGACTGGGGCTCATATCCCCGATGCATTTGGCCCGGGAATAGATTATGTGGTAATCTCCGGATCCGGAGTATTAAGCATTGTGGAAGATATTGCCATCAATCCCAGGGATGGTGTAATGTATGCACTGACCAGAGAAGAGTTAGGAAATGACGTTTTAATTAAGACAAATAAGCAAGACGGTTCAAGTGAGGTGGTGGGACCGGCCGGTATCAACATTCTCGAAGGTTTGGGGTTTGACAACAGGGGTAACTTATATGCCACTCCCGGATTCAACACCAGTCTGCCTCCCAGATTTTTCCAGATGGACCTGTCCACTGGTGAGGCCATCACAGTGGGTGAATTAACTTCATTGGATTATGAATCATGTGATTGTCGTTCCCTTAACAGCAGTCCCATAGCCCAGGATGACAATTATCAAACTCCCGTGGGTGAGACACTGGAAGATGAGGCGCCCGGGGTGTTGGGTAATGACTCTGATCCGGATGGAGATGAGATCGCCATCGTGAGCTATGACACCACCACCAATGTTGGCGGAACGGTGGTTTTAGATCCCGATGGAGGCTTTAACTATACTCCACCGGAGGGTTTCGAGGGTAAAGATTCATTCTCTTATGTAGTTGAAGATGAACTGGGTGATACAGATTCTGCCACGGTAAGGATCGTGGTAGGTTCACCGGAGAATAATGCCCCTGAGGCCAGAGATGATAACTTCTCTACCGATGTTGACACTATGCTGGAGGTAGATGGACCCGGAGTATTGGCTAATGATCTGGATCCGGACGGAGACCAATTGGTAATAATAAAACACGATACCACCACAGCGGCTGGTGGTAGTGTTGAAGTAAATGAGGACGGAGGATTTAGTTACACTCCCCCGGATGGATTTGAAGGAGATGATGAGTTTGATTACGTAGTTTCCGATGGATTTGGAAAGAGTGATACCGCTACTGTTACAGTTTCCGTAATCCGAGATGCACAGGACCCGGTAGCCAATGATGATGTGTATACTACTGAAATAAATACTTCACTTGATATCGACAGTCCGGGAGTATTGGCCAACGATACCGACCCCAATGGGGACGCTTTAACCGTGGTTGACTTCGATCAGGACACCGGGCTTGGTGGGACTGTGGAGGTAAATGAGGATGGGGGCTTTAGCTACACGCCTCCCGCTGATTCGACTGGTACCGACTCTTTTTATTATGTGGTAAGTGACCCGGATGGAAACACCGACACTGCATTGGTTTCGATAGAGGTTAAGGAGCCGGTAAGCCAAAACAATCCTCCCATTGCTGTTGATGATGACTACATGACAGATCAGGATGCAGATTTTGAGGTAACAGACCCCACGGAAGGCATATTGGTAAATGACAGTGATCCGGATGGTGATGAGATCGCAGTGGTAGAAGTAACCGATGCCATCACCGATCATGGTGGCAGGATAAGTATAAATAGCGATGGTACCTTCATATATGTGCCGGATTTGGGATATACCGGTACCGATACCTATGAGTATGTCATTTGCGATAACGGTGATCCGGTTCTGTGCGATAGCGCTACCATCTACATTGAGGTTAAAGAATTACCCATTGAGGTATTCAATGCTTTTTCTCCTAATGGCGATGGGGTGAATGACAGCTGGGTTATCCAGGGAATCACCAGATTTCCCGATAACCATATACAGATTTTTAACCGCTGGGGTAATCTGATCTACGAAGAAACAGGATACGACAATACCGCCAAGGTTTGGACCGGTGAATCTACCGAGGGTTTGGTCTTCGGTGGTGATGGAGTGCCCGATGGGGCCTATTATTATATTATTGAGCTGGGGGATGGCAGTGCCAGGTTGGAAGGCTATGTAGTGGTCAGAAGATAAAGAAGTTATGATGAACGCTTTGAAATCTTATTTAAAATATATCCTGTTGTCAGGAGTATTGGCTTTGAGCCTTTCTTCCTCATTCGCACAGCAGGAAGCCATGTTCACGCAGTATATGTTCAACGGACTGGCATTGAACCCCGCTTATGCTGGTAGCCATGAGTCGTTAAGTGCTACTTTGCTGTTTAGGGACCAATGGACCGGATTGCCCGGTGCGCCCAGTACGCAGACATTTTCTGTGCACTCCCCCATTAGAAATGCCAGAATTGCACTTGGATTACAAATGATACACG
>JAUIKU010000240.1 GCA_030430675.1 Bacteroidia bacterium
CTTTGAGTGATCGGGGTGAAATTAAGAATAACCCTCAGTTTGCCAAAAAAATAACCGGGCTTTCCACCGGTTCTGACGGCTTTTGTCCCTATATTTATATTACCACTAAACATCAAGACATGTCCCAGGCATCAGTCTCACTATTTTCTATTGTCAAATCCACTGAAGAAAACAGTCAGTCGGTGAATGACCTGCTGGCTGTGGAGGAACCCCTTGAAATAATAGTAGAATACGGACCCCTGGATAGCAGGAGGTCGGTAAACCTGGCCATTACCATGCGTACTCCGGGGAATGATCTGGAGCTGGTAACGGGATTCTTAGCCACTGAACAGTTGATAAGTAAACCCCATCAAATTGTAAGTATAAGGCATTGCAAAGGACAGAATAATCAGGTTGAAGACAATACCGTTAAGGTACAGTTAAATCCAATGATCACCTTCAAGCCGGGTAAAAGCCTGAGACACTTTTATATCAATTCAAGTTGTGGTGTTTGTGGTAAGACATCCATTGAAAGTGTACTGCAATCCTGTGAAAAGCCCGGTTCCGGGTTGGGACCGGTGGTGTCAGATGCCGTTATCAGATCGTTACCGGGAATTCTTAGAGAAAAACAATTGATCTTTAATCATACCGGAGGACTTCACGCTGCCTGCCTGTTCGATGTTACCGGGGATCCACTGTGGTGGAGGGAAGATGTAGGCCGGCACAATGCCGTGGACAAGGTGTTGGGGGCATGCTTTTCCATTAATAAGTGGCCGCTGTCAGAATACATTCTGCTGGTCAGTGGCCGCATCAGTTTTGAATTGGTACAAAAGGCGTTAAAAGCGGGAATTAGATTTATGGTAGCAGTGGGGGCGCCTTCCAGCTTGGCGGTGCAACTGGCGAAACGAGCCGATATGACTTTGGTAGGGTTTGTAAGTCAACATCGATTTAATGTCTACCATGGAGAAGAGCGAATAGAAAAATCCATAGCAGTCGAATGAGTCGAAAACCAGTTCCTTCAAGAGCTCCGGATAAATTTACAGCACTTAAAATCAAGCAACCAAAGCAAAAAGCAGCCGGCGCTTCGGCAGTGTTGGTGGCCGGCAAGAAAGTCACCCAACAGGCGGGTATCTTGCGCGGTGGAAAGGCCCTCATTAACCTTAATCAGACCGAAGGAGTAGACTGTCCCGGGTGTGCCTGGCCGGATCCGGATGATGAACGCTCATCGCTGGGAGAGTACTGTGAAAATGGCGCCAAGGCTATAGCCGAGGAAGCGATGTCCAAGGCCATAGGGTCGGACTTTTTTAAAAAGCACAGTATTCAGGAATTGTCCCAACTCACCGATTACCAGCTGGGACAACTGGGACGACTGGCAGAACCATTGGTGCTTGAACCGGACCAAAATTATTACCGGCCCATCACCTGGGAACAGGCCATGGAAACCATTGCCGCAACCTTAAACCAACTCCAAAGTCCCAATGAAGCAATTTTTTATACTTCCGGCAGGACCAGTAACGAAGCGGCATTTTTATATCAGTTGTTCGTTCGCATGTTCGGCACCAACAATCTGCCAGATTGCTCCAATATGTGTCATGAGTCAAGCGGGGTAGCGCTTTCTGAAACCCTGGGTATTGGTAAGGGGTCGGTCACTTTGGAAGATTTTTATGAAACCGACCTGATTTTTATCCTTGGTCAAAACCCCGGGACCAATCACCCCAGGATGCTTACTGCCCTGGAAAAAGCGAAAAATAATGGGGCAAAGATCATTACTGCCAACCCCATTAGGGAAGCGGGATTGATTGGTTTCGCCAATCCACAGAAAATCTCTGGCTTGATGGGAGCTACCACCAGTTTAACAGACCTATACCTTCAGGTAAAGATCAATGGTGATGTAGCACTATTAAAAGCTATCATGCTGCGACTACTGGAAATGGAGGAAGCAAATCCGGGAACTGTTTTTGACAGCGATTTTATAAAAAGTCGCACGGAAGGGTTCAAGGAATATATCGAAGATCTCAAATCACATGACTTCCACAAATTATGCAAATTAAGTGGAATAACCCCTGATGAAGTTGACCAGGCTACGGAATTAATACAATCGAGACCCAAGATGATCATCTGCTGGGCAATGGGGCTTACACAGCACCGGAATGCGGTAGACACCATTAAGGAACTGGTGAATCTTTTATTGCTGCGAGGAAGTGTAGGTAAACCCGGAGCCGGCAGCTGTCCGGTTAGAGGCCACAGTAATGTTCAGGGGGATCGTACCATGGGTATTTGGGAGAAACCACCTAAATGGTTTTCCGACAAACTGCAGCAGGTATTTAAGTTTAACCCACCCAGAGAAGAGGGGTATAATACAGTTGAAGCCATTAAAGCTATGCACCAGGGACAGGCGAAGGTATTTATAGGCCTGGGTGGGAACTTCCACTCAGCCACCCCTGATACAGATTATACCGCAGCCGCTATACAGAATTGCAAATTGACGGTACAGATCAGTACTAAACTCAATCGCAGTCACTTGGTCACCGGCCAAACCGCCATCATTCTTCCCTGTTTGGCCAGAACTGATATTGATTTACAAGCGGAAGGAGCACAGGTGGTTAGTGTGGAGAATTCCATGGGTGTGGTGCATCAGAGCAGAGGGGTATTGGCGCCGGTATCAGATCAATTAAAGAGCGAGCCCGAGATTGTTGCAATGATGGCAAAAGCCACTTTGGGGGTCAGTTGGAACCACCTGGTTACTAATTACGATCATATCAGGGATCTTATTCAGCAGGTGATTCCCGGATTTGATGACTATAATAAGAGACTTCGTCAGCCGGGTGGATTTTATTTGCCTAACGTGGCCAGAGCAGGCTTATTTAAACAAGGGAAGGCAAACTTTAGTAAAATTGCCGTCCCTGAAAATCACTTGTCCGAAGGTGAATTCATGATGATGACCATTCGCAGTCATGATCAGTTCAATACCACGATTTATGGCAATGACGACCGCTACCGGGGTATAATCAACGAGCGCAGGGTAGTGTTAATGAACCCTGAGGATATGAAAGCCATGAATTTACAGACTGGAGCAGTAGTTAACCTGACCAGCCACTACCAGGGAGTTACCCGGGAGGTGCATAATTTTAAAATAGTCCCGTACACTCTTCCCACAAAGAATATTGCCACTTATTTCCCGGAGACCAATCCGTTGGTACCGGTAGATCTGATAGCCAAAAAAAGCCATACACCCTGCTCAAAGTCGGTAGTTGTGCGATTGAGCGTGCAGGCGTCAAATCCTAAAGAATACATCTCATAACAAATAAATGCCAAGTGCTGGGTTATTCGAGCGTAACACTTGGAACTAATTTTCTTTTGTCATTTAATGCCACCACGAATTAGGGATGTGCCGCCACCCATACTTCCCCGTCATCAAAGACCTCTTTCTTCCAAATTGGAACAGTTTCTTTAAGGGTATCAATGGCATATTTACAGGCTTCGAATGCTTGTTGCCGATGAGGGGTGGCCACCGCAATTACAACCACTGCCTCGCCGGTATTGAGGATGCCAATACGATGATGGATCGCTATGGATGACTGGGGCCATTTTTCCCTGACCTGGTTGGCAATTTTATTCATTTCTGATAATGCCATGGGGCGGTAAGCTTCGTACTCCAGCCTTACTACCTTTTTCCCCTTGGTTTGATTTCTTACGGTACCAATAAAAATATCTATTCCACCCAGGTCATCCCGTAAAACCTGAGCAATGATCTCATTGGCATTCAATGTAGCATCTGTTATTTTAATTAAGCTCATTCAGTCATTCAGTCCTTAAAACGCTCCCCCCGAAACCGGTGGTATCAGGGCGATTTCATCTCCTTCTTTTATCAGTTGATCGTCTTCTGCAAATTCCTGGTTAATCGCTACCTTATAATATGAAAGGTGGTTCATTTTTGGGTATCTGCGCTGTAGCACCTGCTTGAAGGATTTAACATCCACGGGTTCTTCCTGTTCTAATTGCAGCTTTGAACTACCCACAATCTCCCGGGCGATTCCAAATAGTAGGATCTCTAATTTCATAGGCTACCAAAAATACCACTTATTCACGTCTTTTATGGTATATCAAATCAGGGAATTGGGAATATGCCTCTTTAGTATTTCAAGTGGATCTGCCACAACAATTTTTCCATTTCTAGTTTAATGGGATGGCTTCCGGTAGGATAGTTATTATGCATAAAGCTGAATATCAATAGTTTACCACGTTTGGTGATCAGATACCCGGACAAACTGTGGTTGTTGCGCAGGGTACCGGTCTTGGCATAAATGTAAGGTGGGTCCGCACTGTAGTATTCTTTGATAGTTCCCGATTTACCACCGGCAGGGAACAGATCAAAAATTCGCTCTTCTCCAACTTCAAAATAGATTTTTGTCAGTAGTGCCGCAATGCTTTGCGGTGTAAACAGGTTGTAACGGCTCAATCCGGATCCGTCGAGCCATATGGGCTTTTGTGGAAGGTCGTTTAAAAGCGAGTCTGACAGCAGCTGCAGGGTCTTCTTACTATTCAGCTCACCCAGCAACTTCCAAGAGCACAACAGGACCAACTGTTCTGCCAGGAAATTATCGGATACCTGCAGCATTTGTTTAAATACACTATCGGTGGGAGTAGAATAAAAAACCCTTTCATCTTCAAGGTCCATGGAGTCAATCCAGGTGACCGGGCTGCCTAATGTATCTGACCACAAGGTTGCAACCAGGTACTCGCTATGGAAAAACGGGACTCTGATGGTGTCATCTCTTTCCCAGGCCTGGTCAACATAGAAATGGTTTTGTGCAGGTGCCCGACCAGTTTCGGGTTTGTCTAAATAGACACTGTCACTGAATAGGTCAGGTACTATAAGTATATTTTTCGCAGCAGAATCCCAGCTTATTTGCAGGGCATTGGCATAGATGGGAAATGCGGATTTAGGTCTTTGGTAGCTACCACTGTAGTCATCCCAGGCCCAGCCAGGCCCGAATTCCGGTTCCAGGTGCCTGTCCCTGACCAAAAATACCTGCTTGTCTTTTAGGAAATCAAATACGCCGGAGGTTGGTAGGTCAGGATGAAGAAAGCTGGGGTCTCCGGTTCCCCAAAGCCATATGGAGTCACCCTGCATTTCATAACTAAAAGCCGGGACAGAGTCACCCAAGATCCGGTTGGCCACATAAAAGGTGAACAGTTTGGTGTTTGAAGCGGGGGTGAAATATTTTGACCCGTAATGGTCCAGCAAGACCTGGTTGGTTTCAGGGTCTAGCAAAACAAATCCACTAAAGCTATTGGCAAAAACCGGGTTTTGATCCAGCTTTTTAAAGCTCTTTTTGAGCGGACTACAGGAAGTCAGAATAACAATTGTGATAAATAATATCAGGCTTTTGTGCCGGTATACTGCTGCTTTATTGTTTGACAATCCGCTATTTTCAGTAATTTGCTCCGGCAGAAAGATAGAATAATTTTATCATATGCGGCATTTAATTTTACTAATCATGACCATTGGATCATTGGAAGCTCAGGATTTTTCCCAACACCTGATGGAACAGTATTCTCAATTTCAAGAGAGCACTCTTACGCATCGCAGATTCAAACACCATGAACTGCTTCCCTTAATTGAAAAGCTGCCACAGCAGGGTTTCAGGGTTTCCACCGCGGGAAAATCATATCAGGGCCGTCCCATTCATCTCATATCCATTGGCTCAGGCCCCACTTCGGTATTGCTGTGGTCTCAGATGCACGGCAATGAACCCACCGCCACCATGGCGCTGTTCGACATATTTAATTTTCTCGGCCAGAAAGAAGCACCTGAGGTCCGGCAGTTGCTATCTAAGGTTACCCTGCATTTTATACCCATGCTGAACCCCGACGGAGCCGAACTTTTTCAAAGAAGGACTTTGCAGGGTATTGACATGAATCGCGATGCGGTAAGTTTAACCTGTCCTGAAAGCAGAGTTCTGAAGTCTGTGAGGGATAAACTGCAAGCGGACTGGGGCTTTAATTTGCACGATCAGAATATCTATTACAATGTGGGCAATTCAGGTAAATCCGCTACCATCTCCTTCCTGGCCCCGGCTTATGATCATTCTAAGCAGGTAAATGCTCAGCGTGAAGCAGCTATGAAGGTGATTGCTGCCATGAATACATCACTACAAGCGGTTATTCCCGGACAGGTGGGTCGATATGATGACAGTTTTGAACCCAGAGCTTTTGGTGATAATATGCAGAAATGGGGTACCGGTACCATTTTAATTGAATCAGGTGGTTATGGTGGCGACCCTGAAAAGCAATTCATTCGACAATTGAATTTTATGGCTATTCTGACGGCACTAGAGGCCATCTCAGCCTCCAGCTACCAGCAGATAGCGGTAAATCAATATTGGGATATTCCTATGAACAGCAGTAACTTGAATGATCTGCTGATCCGAGATGTGAGTATCAAACGTGCCCAGGGTGAATCGTACCAGGTAGACCTGGCCATTCGTCGCGAGGAGTTTGACCAGGCTGGTAAGGACCCGTTGTTCTATCGGGGGAAAATTGAGGATCTTGGCGACCTGTCCACGCAGTTTGGCTATCAGGAGTTGGCTTCAAAAAACATGGAATACGCTCCCGGAAAAGTTTACCCGGAAACGATAAAGGATCCTGGTGCTTTAACTGGGAAGCAAATCCATGAAATGTTGGAAAAAGGGTACACATATGTCAGGGTTGAGGAGCAGCAAGGGCATACAGGTAAGCTACAGGGCAACTACCAATTGCCGTTTGATGTAGTGCCCAAGAATTTTAAACCGCCTGAATGGCCGAAACCGG
>JAUIKU010000241.1 GCA_030430675.1 Bacteroidia bacterium
TTGTCATACGGGGAACCCACATGATGGGGCCGGGCCGATAAGTGCTTCATCCACTGATCCATATTGGCGGGATTTAGCAATTGATCGAATTCCCGCTCATTCTTCAGCTGCCGTGCAGCTCCTTCCTCACTGAATCCCATTAGGGTTTGAGCCTGGACATTGCCTGAAACAGTACAGATGAATGCCAACAGGCAAATTATCTTGGTGGTTGATTTCATATACTCCTATTGATTAATCCTTCATGCTTAGTTAAACTCATTTATTACAGTTACCCCGGTGCTGCTACTTTTATCAAGCTGGGGTAGTATTGTCAGGACGTCTTCAAGTGAAACATGCTGCTTTACCAGTTTGCCCGGATTCAGCAAGCCCTGAATAATCATGTGCATTAATTCTTTATAGCGGCTGGCCTGCATTCCATGGCTGCCGACAATTTGCAGTTCATTGGCCACTATACGATCAAATGGCAGCACGATCCCGGCTTTTTCGGGGTTCAATAACCCGATCTGAATGTGCTTGCCTCCCTTTCTGAGGCTGTTTAAGGAAGATTTAACAATTTCGGTGTTGCCTACTGCATCAACGCTGAGATGAACCCCGCCTCCTGAAAGGTCGACTATTTGTTGACTGATGGGCTGGTCGGTGCTTACTACGGTTTGGTCGGCTCCTATTTCTGCCGCCAGGCTTAGTTTTAATGGGTCTACATCAACGGCAATTACCTGTGCATTTAAAGCCTTTGCGATCATTATACAGGATAAGCCTACACCTCCACATCCGTAAACGGCGAGTAACTGCCCTGGCTGTAAGCCCCCCTGGTCAACCAAAGCTCTAAACGAAGTTGCAAACCGGCAGCCCAAGATGGCAGCACTTTGAAAACTCACCTCCTCCGGTATTGAGACCAGGTTGTTTTCCGCATAGTCAATGGCCACATAGGGCGCAAAGGACCCCCAATGTGTAAATCCAGGTTGGAATTGATGATCACAGACCTGGGGATTGCCTTCACGACAGTAGGTGCAGGAACCACAGCCACATACAAAAGGAAGCGTAACCCTGTCCCCGGTTTTCCAGGTAGATATTTGAGAGCCGGTTTCCACAACCACACCGGCCATCTCATGACCGGGAACATGGGGTAACCTGATATCCGGATCATGGCCCATCCAGCCATGCCAGTCACTTAGACATAGACCTGTGGCCTTCACTTCAATTACCACCCCGCCCGGAGTGGGTATGGGATCTTTAACAGATTCCAGGCTAAGTGGTTTCCCAAAATCGTGATATACAGCTGCTTTCACGTCAAAATGCTGGTGTACCGTCCATATAAAATTCAGAACCGGCAACCCTGAATTACGCTTTAACTAGGGAGGTTTGGCATTGATCAGAGATTGGTTCATCAAAGGCAATTAAGATACCATAAATTTTTTTAACAATTTTGGAAACCCTTTTCGGCTGGCAGTGTCTTTCAATCAGTAACAAGCGTAGGTTTGGAGCCTGAAGCGATATCATTACATAAATACCTGATCAACCGCAGTCAGGCTGGTGACCGTAAAGCACAGCACGAGTTGTACAACCTATACGCTCATGCAATGTATAACGTGTGCAGAAGAATGATGGGGAATGATGAAGACGCTAAAGATGTGCTGCAGGAGTCGTTTATCCAGGCTTTTACCAAACTGAGTACTTTGAAAAAGGAAGAGTTATTCCCGGCATGGTTAAAAAGAATTGTGGTGAACCGCTGTCTAAATCAACTTCAGAAATCAAAAGATTTTATGACTACACTGAATGAACAGGTGGATCATCCCGCATCAGAAACGGAAGATATGGAGGAAAAACAGCTGCAGGTGGACAGGGTACGTAAAGCGATGGATCATATTTCCGAGGGATGCCGGACGGTTTTAAATCTGTATGTTTTTGAGGGTTACGACCACCGGGAGATATCCCAAATATTATCAATTTCTGAATCGGCCTCCAAGGCACAATACAGTAAAGCCAAGAGTAAGATCAGGAATATTCTGAATCAACATTAAAACGAATGTCTCAAGATCAGTTTAAGGAATTCGTAGCCAGTAATAGAGAAGCTTTTGAAGCCCACAACCAGGATTTTCAGGAAATCTGGACGGAGATTGAGCGTGGACTGGAGAAGCAGGTTAGTCCCTGGCGAACTAACTGGATGCGGGTGGCAGCGGCGGTACTGGTACTAATCGTATGTGGTTGGTCGGTCTTCAGTTATCAGTCCCGGGTGGAAATACCTTATGAATTACAGGAAACCGAACAACACTACAGCAGATTGATCAATCTCAAATTGGAAAAACTTTCAGCCCATCAAAATAATATTGACGCTTTGATCTGGGAGGACCTAGAGGTACTCGATCGTGAATATGAAGAGTTGAAGCGAGACCTTATTGAAGGAATTGATCAGGAAGAGGTGGCACAGGCAATGGTGGAAAACCAAATAGCCAAACTCGAAATTCTGGGACACATCCTGGAGGAATTGGAAAGTAAAATGACCACGGAAGATGCTGATGAAATTGAAATATAGTGGACTGACTTTGTTACTGGTATTGCTTATCCATGGAGTTTGCTACCCGGTGGATGATTCCAAATTGACCAAGACTATAACCAGGGGTTATTTGGTTAAGCCTGGTTCTGTTCTTGAAATAAACAACAAGTACGGAGATGTGATTATTAAGGGGTGGGACCGGGATTCAGTCTCCATGGTAGTTACCATTACGGCGTTGGGGAAAGACCAGGAGGCCGCCCGTCGTTTGCTGGATCGCACGGAAATCCATTTTACCAAAGTTGCCAATGGTGTTGAAGTAATTACGGAGCTGAGCAAATCGGATGGATGGATGCGTGATTTCTGGAACGAATTAAGCGGCTATTCACAAACCATTATTAGCAAGGATCAGTTAACTATCGATTTTGAAGTGTTCATGCCTTCAAAAATGGATCTGGATCTAACCAACAAGTATGGTGATGTGTTTTTGTCGGAGCGGGCAGGTCGTACCAGAGTGGACCTGAGTAACGGAAACCTGAAAGCCGAGGAGATCAATGGTCTGACCAATCTCACCCTCAAATTCGGCAATGCCGATATTCGAAGCTTGAAAGCGGCCGGTGTGCTGCTAAAATCTGCAGAACTTAATCTGGAGCAGGTGCAAGAGATAAAACTCGAAAGCAACTCCTCAACTATCAATCTGGGCAAGGCGACTAAAGTACGGATCACCTCCAGGACGGATAAGATTAATATTGAACAATTGGATGAGCTGTCCGGGAGAAGCAGCTTCACCAAATTCAAGATCGAAAATTTAAACAACGGTTTGGATCTGGACACTAACTACGGATCCATTGTACTGGAAAATGTTCATAACCAGTTTACTGAGATCACCATCCGGGGAAACAGTACGGATGTTAACCTGACATTTGATCACATGGCGTACTTCAATACGAAACTGGTGGCCAAAGAAGGGAAATTTCGATTACCCGGAGACCATGGACTAAGACAGGTTTATACCGACGGCACTGAAAAATTCATTAAATCGACCGGGACCCTAGGAAAGGTTAAAAGCAATCCCGGCGATGTAGATATTGACTCTCAGGGAGGAAAGGTAGAGCTTGATTTTGCTCCCTTTGGGCCTCAGTCATTTAAAAAGAACTAACAATTGTAACACCTTAAATTATTTTGTTAAATGAAGAATCTAGTATTATCCCTGTTTTTGTTATTAATCACTGGCCAATTAGCATGGGCTCAGGAATACGAAAAGCCGGTTAAACCTACCAAAACGCTGCTAGGAGATGGTGCAAAAGTGCGTGGATTTGGTTCGTTGGATATGCGGATGACGGAGATGAAAGATGACCTCGGCTTGTTAATGGGCGCACACGGAGGTATCATACTGAACAACCATTTTGTAATTGGTCTCGGAGGTTATGGACTTACTTCAAATTTTGAACTGGAGGATAGTGAGAATTTTGATGATCTGTATATGTATGGCGGTTACGGTGGACTGATCCTGGGTGCAATATTCTCACCCAAGGAGGTGGTGCATATTTATACCCCTGTATTGATCGGAGCAGGTGGTATGGAAGTGACTAACCGCAACTATCTCAACAACTTTCATCGTCCACAACCACCGTTTGGTACTTTTACCGAAACTTCCGCATTTTTTGTGGTAGAACCGGGATTAGAGGTGGAAATCAATATAACCAGATTCTTTAAGGTCGGTTTGGGTGCCAGTTACCGGTTAGTAAGGGAAAGCGACCTCACCACCGTTAGCAACAAAGACCTCAGCGGTTTCAGTGGTGGACTTTCACTGAAATTTGGCAAGTTTTAACACAAACCTTTCCCGTTAAGTATAACCTGGTAGCGGTGCATTTTTAATGGAATTGTTTACCATTTCCCTCAGATGTTCAAAAACTGAAAAACCCCCGGCGGTATTCTGCCGGAGGTTTTTGAACTAGGTTAATGGAAAAGTTACTCCAATAAACGATGGAGGTACGCTGAATATCGGTTCAGACCCCAGTAGGATTAATTTACCATCAAAAGCTGGGTTGACCATATTGTCAACGAGGTCTGGGTTAAAAATCCCCCGTTTTGGGGGATAATTTTTTAAAATAAGATCGACCTTCTTTCTCAACACTGCATATATGTAGACTTTAAGTCGTTAATACATTAGTTGCCGACAATCATATTTTTTATATCTTCCACAATGACCGCTATTTTAGCCATGGGTAGATGGATTTGCCCGTTTTTCATTTTGGTATTGTGTGGATGTACTTCACCACAAAGGGATCAAGAGCTGGCCAGGTGGGAGTCACAGGCGGCACGGGTCGAGATTATCAGGGACGATTTTGGAGTTCCACACATATATGGAAAATCTGATGCTGATGCGGTGTTTGGATTGCTTTTTGCACAATGCGAAGACGATTTTCAACGAGTGGAACAAAACTATATATGGGCGATTGGTCGCCTGGCGGAAGTAGAGGGAGAAACCGCCCTGTACAGCGATTTGAGGGCTCGCCTTTTCATGAGCCAGGACGAGGCAATCGAATACTACCGCACCGCCCCGGAGTGGTTGAGGCAACTTTGTCAGGCTTTTGCAGATGGTATTAACTACTACCTCCATACCCATCCCGAAGTCCGCCCCCGGTTAATTAACCGATTTGAGCCCTGGATGCCAATGTACTTCAGTGAGGGATCCATAGGGGGTGACATTGAAAGGGTACCGCTTGATGGCATTCAGAAGTTCTATGAAAAACAGGTGGAAACGGAACCGGTTAAAGCCAGTCTGGTAAAATCGGGAGTGCCGGTGTACCTGCCGGAGCCAGCTGGGTCTAACGGCATTGCTATTGCAGGTAAATTAACCCGGTCCGGAAAGCCAATGTTGCTGATAAATCCACACACTTCATTTTATTTTAGAGGGGAAGTTCATGTGGTCAGTGAGGAAGGGTTAAATGCCTATGGAGCGGTTACCTGGGGCCAGTTTTTTGTTTACCAGGGTTTTAACGAGAAGACCGGGTGGATGCACACTTCTACCTATACCGATGTTATAGATGAGTTTATTGAAGAAATTCATTTCCAGAATGAAACGCCGATGTATCGCTTTGGTGAACAACTAAGGCCGGTAGAGCAGGCCCAGGCAAACTTGAAATATCGTAGCAGGGACGGAAGTATGGAGGAACGCGTTTTTCAGATTTATCGTACCCACCATGGACCAATAACCGGTCTCACGGACGGGAAGTGGACCGCCACAGCGATCATGTGGAATCCTGCAGAAGCCCTGGCTCAATCCTACCGGCGAACTAAGCTTAACAATCATGGGGAGTTTCGGGAAATGATGAACAGCCGTACCAACTCTTCCAATAACACCGTATATGCGGATGCCCATGGAAACATTGGTTATTATCACGGTAATTTTATTCCCATCAGGGATGTCAGTTTTGATTACACCAAACCGGTAGATGGCAGCAACACCGCAACTGATTGGCAAGGTCTGCACCCGGTTGATGAGTGCATCACTGTTTTTAATCCGGAAAATGGCTGGATACAGAATTGTAACTCCACTCCCTTCACCAGTGCAGCTGAATACAGCCCCAGGAAAAACGATTATCCTAACTACATGTCAGTTGACCGGGAAAATTTCCGGGGTATTCACGCTATCAGATTACTGGAAGGTAGCAGGGACTTTACCATCGACAAACTGATAAAGCTGGCATATGACCCATACCTGCCGGGATTCGAGATTCTCATTCCGGGGTTAGTAGAAGCCTATCACCAGCAACCTGTTGCGGCCCTGAAGCAACCGGTAGAATTGCTAAGTCAGTGGGATTTCAGGGTATCAAAGGCGTCTGTAGCAATGTCGCTGGCACACTTTTACGGAACCATGTGTTACCGCTACGGACAGTCACCAACGGCTTTTGATGAGAGTTTGATGGACCGTTTGAACTATTTTGGATCAGATGCTCCCTATCAGGAGCGGCTTGACCTGTTTAGCAGGGCGCTGGAAGAGATGCAAGACAGGTATGGCACCTGGAATGTTCCCTGGGGTCAAATCAACCGGTTTCAGCGCTTAAGTAATAGTATTGAGCCCTATTTCGATGATGAAGAATCCAGTATACCCATTGGATTCGCTTCCGGAGCCTGGGGGGCATTGGCTGCATTTGGCGATAATCATACCGATGATAACAAAAAGTTCTATGGTACCCGGGGCAATAGTTTTGTAGCGGTA
>JAUIKU010000242.1 GCA_030430675.1 Bacteroidia bacterium
TAACAGCAAGGTAGTCTATTTTATTGGCGGGATCAACCCCCTAAAGGGCCGTATTCGCACCTCTGAAATTAACCAGGATATGTTGAAATTTGGAACTAAAGAAAATGGAACAGCCTATTGTTTACCTCAGTTTTAACGGAAATTGCCGGGAAGCCATGACCTTTTATCAGCAGTGCCTGGGAGGGGAATTAACCCTGCAAAGGGTGAATCAGGTGCCGGTCAACTATCACTGGCCACGGGGTATTGGGGATTATATACTGGAAGCCACTTTGAGCGGCGAAAATATGGTGATTATGGGTACAGACCTGATCGATACTTCAATCAACTACGGGAATTCGGTTTCCATTTTCCTCAGGTGTAACACAAAAGAAGAAATGATAAACTATTATAACAAGCTATCGCAGGCTGCACAAGTAACTTATCCTGTGACGGAGAATGCCTATGGCGGGATGAATTGCATGCTCACAGACCGCTACGGGATCCATTGGCTCCTGCGAAGTAAAATCTAAAACTTAACACCATACTACCATGAAAACGACCAAAATAACTATCAATGCTACCATCACAGCGCCTCTGCCAAAAGTCTGGAAAACCTGGACCGAGCCCGATCACATTACCCAATGGAACTTTGCCTCTGACGACTGGTGCTGTCCCCAAGCCGAGAACGACCTGAGGGTGGGTGGAAAATACCGGGCCAGAATGGAAGCCAGGGACGGGAGTCTGGGGTTTGATTTTGAAGCTGTTTATGATACCATCATTGATCAGAAAAGGATATCCTACACTATGAGTGATGGCAGGCAAGCCACAACGGATTTTGACCATGCCAACGGGAAGACCAAGGTGGCAATCACGTTTGATGCTGAGGATCAAAACCCGGTGGAGATGCAAAGAGACGGCTGGCAGGCCATTCTCAATAATTTTAAGAAATACGTTGAAAACAACTGAAGCTAATAACCCATCAACAAAATTTAACCATTATGAAAACCCAAAAGATCACCCCTTTTCTCTGGTTTGATAACCAGGCGGAAGAGGCCATTCGATTCTACCTGACCGTTTTTGAAAATTCGGAGATACTGAACCTGAAAAGATGGCCAGAAGGTGGACCGTTATCTCCTGATACCCTGCAGACAGGTTCATTTGTACTGGATGGTGTTACGTTTCATGCCTTCGATGCCGGCCCGCAATTCCGGTTCAATGCTTCCATCTCATTTTTCGCAGTGGGAGAAACCGATGCAGAGGTCGATGCCTGGTGGCACAAACTCATTGAAGGTGGTGAAGCCCTGATACCGCTGGATAGCTATCCCTGGAGTGAGCGCTACGGCTGGGTGAGGGACCGTTTCGGAGTGAACTGGCAACTGTATAAAGGGAAATTTGCAGATGTGGGGCAGCGAATAACACCACTACTGATGTTTTCAGGGTCCCAAAAAGGACGCGCCGAAGAAGCCCTCAGATTTTATACGTCGGTATTTGAAAACTCATCCCTGGGCGGGATAGACAAATACGGAGCTGAGTACCCTGAAAATGAAGGTATGGTGATGCACGGCCAGGGAAAGCTAATGGGACAAACTTTTATGGTGATGGATGACGGGGAGGGCCTGAACCATGTATTCAATGAGGCCATCTCGTTGTTCGTCACCTGTAAAGACCAACAGGAGGTTGACTACTATTGGGACAGCCTGACCGCGGACGGTGGCAGCGAATCCATGTGCGGCTGGCTCAAGGACAAGTTTGGGGTATCCTGGCAGATCATCCCAGAAAGCATTTCAAAAAAATTGACCCAGGGAGATCTCGCAAAAATGGGAAATATGATGCAGGCGATACTATCCATGAAAAAGTTAATAATCGCCGATCTGGAAGCGGCGTATGATCAGTAATACCTATTTAACTGCATTGATATACAATGGATTAAAAATTCCCTAAATTAAGGTAGGCCAGGACCGGGGTGGGTAGACGCCCCGGTTTGTTACAGTTTAATTGCTTACCTTATGAAGAATAGTGCGTTGATATTCGCATTTGGTTTCGTTATCTGCTCTTGCCAGCAGATTCCGAAAAGTACAGACAATCCCATTGTAATCGAAAATAGCCTGCCGGGAACCAGCGACTGGTTGATCCAGGTGGATTACGATACCTGTAGCTACCCGGACCATCAGTTCTGCCGCCGCCCCCAAATTGAGGGTTATGTTTCCGAAATGACCCTGAGCCAGGGAGATGCCATCGATTTTTTCGTGAGTACCAATCCCCAGGCCCCCTTTACTATTGATATCTACCGTATGGGATATTACCAGGGTAAAGGCGCTACCCTGAAGCAACGTATTGGGCCCCTGGAAGGTAAAATACAGCGGGAGCCGGAGCCTGATTCGGTCTCTAACTTTTTTGAGTGTGACTGGGAGCCGTCGTATCGGATGGTAATCCCGGATGACTGGTTAAGCGGGGTGTACCTGGGCAAACTCACTGAATTGGAAGCAAATCACCAGTCTTATATCATATTTGTGGTAAGGGACGACCGGGAGGCAGACTTTATCTTTCAGTGCTCCGACCTGACCTGGCAATCCTACAACCGCTGGCCCTACTGGCACAGTTTGTACGACGAGTCCCACCAGCCCTGGAAAGGGGCTTCCAACACCACCAAAACCCGCACCAGCTTTGACCGGCCCTATGCCCTGTATGTAAACCTGTTGCCTTCGGCGTTCAATCAGTTGTCAAACGGTTCCGGCGAGTACCTGTTATGGGAATATCCTTTGACCTACTGGATGGAGCAGCAGGGATATGACGTCACCTATATTTCCAATCTCGATACCCACCATGATCCGGAAGGGCTGCTAAGGGGTAAAGGGTTTATTTCTGTGGGTCATGACGAATACTGGACCTACGATATGGTGGATAATGTTAAGTATGCCCGGGATCAAGGGGTGGATCTGTTGTTCCTGTGTGGAAATTCGGTATCCGGTGCGATCTATCTGGAACCCTCAGCCGATGGCCGCAGTATGCGGACCATGCGGCGTACCGAAGGTGAAGACCTGGACGACACCGGGCTTATGGGCGCCCGGTCTTATGGCGTAGGCTACTGCAATTTTGTATGCCAGAAACCCGATCACTGGTTGTTTGAGGGAACCGGAATGCAGCAAGGGGACCATATAGAAAATCTGGTGGGATGGGAATACCACGGCTGGCCGGTGGGAGATCAAAAAGACCTGCTGGTGTTGGGTGAAAGCGAAGTGGACCATGTGGGGTTTGGCGGGGAAGATCCGGAAAACTGGGTGGCTACCATGTACACCGCTGCCAAAGGGAACTACGTTTTTAATGCGGGTACCTGTTTTTGGGTACAACCCCTGTCCAAAACCCCGGCTTACCAGCACCCCATGCGGTTGAGGGATAGTGTGGATTTTTCAACACCCGACCGAAGGGTACAACGTATGACGGAGAATTTGCTGCAAAGGGCACTGGAAAATTGAACAGACACCATCATCTGGCTTATCTCTGCTTTGCCCCGGCAATTCTGATCAGCCTGATATCAGGAATAACAAGAATGATGCAAATTGATACCGGTACCGCAGGTGGTATTGGGTTTCTGTTACTCATTCCATTGGCCTTGTTGGCGCTGTTTTCAATTCCTGTAGGAATAGTCTTAGCTATACAGCATCGCAAAGACCCGGTACTGATGACACTGGTAGTACTGACCGTGCTTTACCTGGTGGAAATTATTACCGAGGCGGGAGATGCAAAATTTTATAATACTGTTTTGTTTCTCTATGGAATTGTCGGATTGGTACTACTGGGCTGGTGGTTTCTTTTGGGAAGAAAAACTTACCGGTAGAACGTATGCGCCAACCTAAACTTGGCAGAAAATGCAGAAAGTATACAAGAATCCATGGAGGAGGCCAATAAGCGGATCTATTTTGTGGTTGAGACTTTCAGGTCCTCAATTCGAGTATTAAATTGCCGGATACTTTCCTGCCTGGTATCGCTGTTCCATCCCAGTTTGTCTTCATTCTCCTGAATAAACTTTATGGCATCTTGGCCGGTTTCCACGGCTTCATTATTCCGGTTCATTTTTTCCAGGATATCCATTTTCAACCGGTAATGCCATGGCTGTGGCCCCCTCTTGATGGCGATATCAATAAGAGCCAATGCGCGTTTCAATTCGCTGTTACTAAAGTAGTAGGGTTCTGTTGCACTAATAAACATTTATGGCAAAGGGTACAAACTGGAAGTGAAATGAGTAGTGGTATCTTCTTCATTAAATTCTCTATCTTGATCGCGTAATACCGGCATTTTATGTGAAAAGGTTATTGTTTTCCCTGTTTGTTTGCTGCATGTACCTACATACTTTTGGTCAAAGTCCCGACGACTATGCTTCATTTGAAGAGGCGCTTAAAGCGCCTGAAAAGGTCAAGAATCTCAACCTGAATTGCCGTCAGGTACCGGAATTTGAATCTAAAATAAACCTGTTACAAAATATCACGGTGCTCAGGATAAAGGGATGTGGCCTAACCTCCTGTCCCAAGGGTGTGGAATATTTGCGAGATCTGGAATTGCTCAGTCTTCAGGACAACCAGCTCTCTTCGTTACCGGAAGCACTCGATCAGCTTACCGGGTTGCAGGTAATTAATCTCAGGGGGAATAAATTCAAACAATTTCCCCAGGTACTGTTGAAGTTTCCCGAATTAAGGGAAATTGACCTGGCTAACAACAGGGGTTTGAATGTAAGTGAAACCATTGGCCATCTTTCCAGGGTTCCCAAGCTTGATTTCCTTTATTTAACCGGATTGGACCTTACCGAGTTACCACAGGAGATCGTTGAACTTACTCAACTGCAGGAACTTCATTTGGACAATAATCCGGGAATGGACTGGGAACAGGCTATACCTGTTTTAGCAGGCATGCCTTCTTTGATGATATTAAACCTGGAACGCAATCAACTGGAATACTTGCCCAGCCAGATTGTTTCTCTGCAAAATATTAAGGGACTGGTGCTTGATGCGAACCAAGAACTTGAACTACAGGAGTTGTTTACCAATCTTGACCAAATGGACGGGTTGAAGGTCCTGCTATTGAGGAACAATGGGCTGCAATCGCTGCCTTCCAATACCGGAGTGCTGTCCAATTTGGAGGTACTGGAATTGAGCGGAAATAATTTCCCTGACCAGGAAAAGAACAGGATTATTTCTTTACTCCCGAATACCAATGTGGTATTTTAGGTGTATGGATATTAGACAGAATAAAAGGTCGATTCAATAGTGCAAAATTGGATGCTCATTTATTCATCTTTTAAACTGTCAACGGGACTAATGCCAACCGCTTTCACCATTTGGATTCCCACCGTGATCCAGGCAATACTCAGTGCGGCCAGTCCCGGTAACAGGAAAGTCCACCAATGTAATTCAATCCGGTAGGCAAACTCCTGCAACCAATTGTGGCTCACCAGATATCCAATGGGTAGCGCTACCATAATAGCCAGCAATACCATCCTGGTAAAATCTCCTGACAAGAGTTTGATAATACCCAGATTTGTTGCGCCCAGAACCTTGCGGATGCTAATTTCTTTCATCCTGCGCTCGGTGTTGAAAGTGGCCAGACCTAATAAACCCAGGCATGAAATCAGGATAGCCAATCCCGCAAAGTACCTGGACAGGACCGCTACCCGCTGTTCTGCCAGATATTGGGCCTGGTACAATTGGTCCAGGAATGCAAATTCAAAAGCAGCGCCCGGGTTGAATTGCTTATATATTTGCTCCAACTGACCGATGGTTTCTTGCTCTCTGCCGGCTGCTATTTTGGCCATTACTACCTGCGTTCTCAAGGGGCGAAGCATCATAAATAATGGTTTTAATTCCTCGTGAAAAGATTCGAAATGGAAATCCTTCACCACTCCAATGATCTCCAGTTCCGTCCCCCAAACATTCACTACCGATCCTATGGGATCTTCCAAACCCATGACTTTTATGGCAGTTTCATTGAATACGATTTTACTGGTATCTCCGGAAAAATCCCTCGAGAAAAACCGGCCAGATGCCATTTGAACACCCATGGTTTCGGTTAGGTCATAGTTGGCGTCCACCTGTTCGAAATTTATATCATCATCCGGATTTTTGCCTTCCCAGTCAACACCAAAAGTAGTGGCTTTGCTTCCAACCAAAGGAGACCCAATGCTGGAAACCTCCAGCACACCCGCAATACTCTTGGCTTCGTTAATGAACGTTTCCGGGTTTGCCACAATTCCACCGCGCTTTTCGAAATAAATTACATTGTCCTTATCATACCCCAGATTTTTGCTCTGCACAAATTGGATCTGCTGATAGACCACCATTACTGCGGTGATCAGCACTATTGAAAGCACAAACTGGAACACAACCAGGCCTTTTCTAGCCCAAAGCTCACCTACAGATTTTTCAAGTTTTCCTTTCAGAATCACCGCTGGTTTAAATCCGGACAGGTAAAATGCCGGATAACTACCGGATAGTAAACCGGTGATCACTCCGGTAATCAAAAGGAAAAGCAGTAGGTTCAGGTTAAGGTTAAATGACAGCTGTTTCCCGGTAATTTCGTTAAACTTTGGGATCAAAAGAATCACCAATAGTATGGCAGCCAGCATGGAAATGACCGTCATCAGCATCGACTCTCCCAGGTAGTGATACACCAGGTTATTTTTCCGTGCTCCAACCGCTTTTTTCACCCCTACTTCTTTAATCCGGCTGGTGGCCTTGGCGGTTG
>JAUIKU010000243.1 GCA_030430675.1 Bacteroidia bacterium
CATGGCTTCCATTCCCTGCTTTAACAGATCGTGCGCTTGCCAGTGGCGCTGATATCTTGGCTCCAGTCCTTCTTCCATCACCAGGGTCAGTGCCTCTTGCAGGGCAAACATGGAGGAAACCGGTGCTGTGTGATGATAAGCCCTTTTAGCACCCTGCCAGTAATTGCTTACCAGCGAGAGATCAAGAAACCAGCTTTGAACCTTGGTTTTACGGGTATGAACCGTTTCTACTGCTTTGTCACTAAAGGAAACTGGTGACAGGCCCGGGGGGGCGCTCAAACATTTTTGAGAACCCGAGTATACTGCATCTATTCCCCATTCATCTACTTTTAGGGTAGTTCCGCAAAAGGAAGTTACCGCATCAACCACAAACAAAGCACCCGCCTGATGGGTCATGCGACTAATCTCTTCCAGGGGTTGCAACACTCCGGTGGAGGTTTCTGCGTGTACTATGGCCACAAGCTTGGGACTGCATTGCTCCAAGGCCTGCTCAACCTGAGCCGGATCGATAGCCTCTCCCCAGGGTGCATCAACCCGTATCAGTTTTGCCCCACACCGTTCCACTATATCCGACATGCGATTGCCAAAAACACCGTGCACACATATCAGTGCTTCATCTCCGGGTTCCAGTAGGTTGACCAAACAGGTTTCCATTCCGGCGCTGCCCGGAGCTGAGACCGCAAATGTCAGGTGGTTCTCTGTTTGAAAAGACTTCTGCAACATGGTTTTAATATCAGCCATCACTTCCAGAAAATCCGGATCGAGGTGACCCAATAAAGGTGCGGACATAGCCTCTAACACCCGTGGATGCGCATTGCTGGGTCCAGGTCCCAAAAGTAGTTTACCGTTCTGTTTGTTCATAGATATAAGTTCATGGCAGTCTCGATTAAGGTGTTAAATATAGCAGGTTACATAATAAGTTCAAGCCAGTAACCAGCTTCTTATATTGTAGATTAAGGCAAAAAGCATCAAAACGAATTATCGGCTGGCCAAATTTGACATCTCAACTTCATACGCCACCTCCAATTAATCCAATGTACAATTGCTGAACTGTTCCCTAGTTCATATATTAGTTTTCTAACCATGATAATATGAGAGCAATTTTACTGGTAACCGTTTTCTTTCTTACTGCATTTCCGGCTTTTACACAGGAAAAAACAATCAATGAATTAAAAATTGGTGATCCGGCACCGGACTTTAATCTGCCTGGCACCGACGGCAAACAGTATACACTGGCCGACTTTTCGGAATACCCCCTGCTGGCGGTGTTATTTACCTGCAACCATTGTCCCACCGCCCAGGCTTATGAGGATAAGATCATAGCAATGGTAGAGCACTACCAGGCTAAGGGAGTAGGATTCGTGGCCATTTCACCCAACGACCCGGAGGCGGTCAGCTTATCTGAACTTGGGTATAGCGATTTAAACGACGACCTGAACTCCATGAAAATCAGGGCCGAACAAAAAAGCTTCAATTTTCCCTATCTCTACGATGGTAAAACACAGGAGGCATCCATTAAATACGGCCCGGTAGCCACTCCGCACGTTTTTGTTTTTGATCAGCAGCGAAAACTACGGTACAGTGGACGTATTGACGATACGGAAGATCCCTATGTAGATCCGAAGACAAAAGACCTTACCATGGCGCTGGATCAGCTTTTATCCAATCAGAACGTAGCGGTAGCACAAACGAAAACTTTTGGCTGTTCCATAAAATGGGCCTGGAAAGGCGACTGGACTAAAAAATTGAAAGAACAATGGGCCAATGATCCGGTAAACCTGACGGACAAGAGTTTACAGGAAATTGAAGCGGTGATCAGCAATCCCTCAAAAAAATACCGTTTGATCAATATGTGGGCCACCTGGTGTGGTCCCTGTCTGATTGAGATGCCTGAACTGGTCAACACCGACAGAATGTATCGCGGTCGCGACTTCGAATTCATCACCATTAGTACTGACAAACCCAATAAAAAAGAGAAGGCCCTGGAACTGCTTACCAAAATGGAAGCTGCCAACGAAAATTATTTATTTACCGGGGATGATATCTATGAATTGATCGAGGTAGTTGACCAGAACTGGAAAGGGTCCTTACCATACACCCTCCTGGTAGCGCCCGGGGGTGAGAAATTGTACGCGAAAGAGGGTGTAATTGAACCACTGGAACTGAGACAAGCAATAATAAAACACCTGGGTCGGTATTACGCCGACGATAACTAGCAGCCACTCTTCTAATATCCCCCTGGCCTAACCAAAAACGGATAAAGGCAGGATACCGCATGATGCTTTTCAGCATCTCTAGCACTACTATTACCCTGATTACCGAATTGTATCCAAAACAAACTAAACCAATTCACTATGTTAAAAAATTTACTTTTAACCATCCTTGCCACTGTTTCCCTTGCAATCGCAAGTTTTGCACAGGAACGTACTATAAGTGGCAACGTTACGGATGGTGACAACGGTGAAGCTATTCCCGGTGTGTCGGTAGTGGTGAAGGGCACCACCCGGGGAACAGTAACCAACGTATCAGGTGATTACAGTATTGAGATTGCATCAGACCAGGAGACCCTGGTCTACTCATCTGTAGGTTACATCTCTCAGGAGATTCTGGTGGGCTCACAAAGTGTTATTAACCTGGCCATGCCCAGCGATGTGATCGCCCTGGGAGAAGTGGTGGTTACCGCTTATGGAGAGAAAAGCAAAAAACTGATGACTGAGTCGATCGGAGAGGTTGACTCTGATTTGATCACCAAACTTCCTGTGGCCTCTGCAGATCAGGCCTTGGCCGGAAGGTTGTCAGGTGTTCAGGTGACTTCCGCGGATGCCACACCGGGGTCACCTACGGCAATCAGGATCCGGGGGGTTGGAACCACCGGAAATACTCAGCCGCTGTTCGTGATTGATGGAATTCCGGTGGGAAAGAACGATGGAGATAACCCAAACGGACCCACTTTCAATCCGCTGGCCACGATAAATCCCAATGACATAGAAAGTATTTCAGTGCTAAAGGATGCTTCGGCATCGGCACTCTATGGCGTTCGGGCTGCCAATGGCGTTATTCTAATCACCACCAAAAGAGGGCGTCAGGGCAAGCCATCCATTAGTTTTGATGCCTACTACGGAGTTCAGAATATGCCGGACCTGTGGGAAATGGCAACTACCGACCAGTATCTTGAACTGACCCAGGAAGGATACGACAATTACAATACCCAGCTCGGCATTGATCCTTCAGACCCTGCCTATCTGGTATTACATCCGGATATTGCACCCGGAGGATTTTATACCAACATCCAGGAGGACTGGGTATCAAATGCCGTTAATGAAAGTGCTCCTATTCAAAGCTATAATCTGGGTGTAAACGGGGGCAATGAAAATGCCAACTACTTTATTTCAGGCTCTTACTTCAACCAGGAAGCGGTAATTCAGCGCTACGACCTGGAAAGATTTACTTTCAGGGCCAACGGAGATTATAAAATAGGTGGTCGGGCCAAATTTGGCAATACCTTTTCACTGAGTTATACCGAGATTAACAGGGGTGTTAACGCGGGTGGAGACGGCAGATTATTAAGAAATGCCCATACCATGCCTCCTTTTTTTGAAATATATGACTACCGAAACGAGATTCCCGGTAACCGCTACGGCTTCAACGGAAACGAAGATGTTGCCGGTTTAACTATAGGAAACCAAAATGGCATCAATCAAATAGTACAGAACATTGATCGTGTTACCCGGCTGTTGGGTGGGCTGTATTTTGAACTTGAACTTATAGACGGGCTTAAATTCAAGACACAGGCCTCTATCGATATGGACATAACCCGTGGTGACGGCTGGACGCCGGGCTACACCATTGCAGAACTGGGGTTAGACCGACAAAATCAGCAAAGGAGTGACGGAAGAGGAGAAGCCTACACTCAGGTTTTTACCAATACGCTAAATTACCGCCGGTCATTTGGTGAGCACAATATTGATGTGCTGGCCGGTATGGAATACCAGAAACTTAGAGGGACCAGTCTGAGTGGACGCACTGAAAATTTCCTTAGTGGCGACCCGGCATTTTATGCGCTGGTTAAAAACGGGCAGGACGGACTGTTCCTGGGCGGAGGCGCCTCTGAAAGTGCTTTTGTGGGGTATATCGGTCGTGTCAGTTACGACTATATGAATAAATATCTGGTGACAGCTTCTGTAAGGCACGATGGGACTTCCAATTTCTCTCCCGACGATAACAGGAGGTGGGGAACCTTTCCATCTGTCTCTGCCGCCTGGAGAATTAGTGAAGAAGACTTCTTCAACGGGGTGAGTATCATCAGCGAATTGAAAGTAAGAGCCAGTTGGGGCCAGCTTGGCAATTCCGATACCCAGCCATTCCCCCATGTGTTCAGGGTATCTCCTACCCCCGATTACGGGTTGAATGGAGATGTAACGGTACAAGCGCCAGCCCCGGTTAATTTTGTTAACGAAGAGGTGACCTGGGAAACAGTTACTACCATGGATGTGGGATTTGATATGGCTTTGATGGATGATCGAATTAATATCCTGTTTGCCTATTACAACCGGAAAACCGAAGATTTTCTGTATAACCTTCCCATCCCGGCTGTCACCGGTTTTACCACCACTCCTACCAACCTTGGAGAAGTTTCCAATAGGGGGATAGAACTGGAATTAGGCTACCGAAACAACTTTGGGGCGTTGTCGGTAGATGTTTCGGCGAACTTAACCACCGTATCCAATGAGTTGGTAGCGCTGGCACCCAATATCGAAGAGTTTACCCAGGATGAATTCTACAGAACTGCGGTAGGTCAACCCATAGGTTATATGTACGGATATGAAACGGCTGGCATCTATCAAACTGATGCCGAAGCCGCCAACGGACTTCCCGACGCCAGCTCTCCAAACGGAGCCCGGGCCGGTGATGTGATCTTCGTTGACAACAATGGACCAGCAGTGGAAAATTCACCGCCGGGGCAACAGTTCTCAGGACAACCGGATGGTGAGATCGACTTTAACGACCGCACCTACCTGGGCAAAACCATACCTGATGCCTACTACGGTCTCAATATTGCCCTGGGTTATAAAGGGTTCGACTTTTCGGCCTTTTTCCAGGGGGTAGCCGGAGTGCAGCTTTATAATGATTTCAGGAGAGGAGCAGAAACCATGCAGGGAGGTGGCCGCAACCTGATGGCCACTGCCATGAATCGCTGGACCGGCCAGGGTACCAGCAACACCATGCCCAGAATGGTTCAGACCGATCCCAATCAGAACAACCGCTTTTCCGATCTTTATGTGGAAGATGCCGGATACCTGAAGCTAAAAAACCTGCAAATCGGGTATACACTGCCTACATCATTGCTTGAAGCAACAAGGTCGCTAACCAAACTTAGGGTATACGTGGCAGCCACCAACCTGTTTGCCATCACGGATTACAGTGGTCCTGATCCTGAAGTCTACTCATATCGAGAGATCAGGTCCCAGACATCGGCTGGAACAGACGGAGGGAATATGCCTATCCCCAGAACCTTTCAGTTAGGACTACAGTTAGGATTTTAATTTAGATGATGATGAAAATTAGAAATATTAAATCTATACTATTGTTTTTGTGCATGTTCCTTTTCGTGGAATGCGATGATGAGTTGGACCTTGGCCCTTTGGGAGAATTAAACTCCAACACATTCTATAAAACCGAAAAGGACTTTGATGCAGCTTCACTCTCAACTTATTCCACCCTGCTTAACCTGTACTTTGACCAGAATGGCCTGGGTATGCTGAGGGGTTTGGAACTGATCTCAGATGATGTACGAAATCCACAGGGAAATAACAACAATGAAGAATTCCAGTGGTTACCCAATAACGATGATTACGGTTACATCTGGGAGCAATGTTACCGCGGGATCATGCGGGCCAACGTAATTTTGAACCAGCTTCCGGAAGCCGATGAGTTCGCCGATGAGAGCAACAAAGCCCGCCCCTTTTGCTGCGACCGTTGTAAACTTATCGACTTAGGTGCTTGGGCCAGCGAAAGCTACCAGATCCCAGTTCAACCGTCTGATGAAGCCTATGAGGATTACAGCAGCGGCTATGACGCCAGCGGCTTGTCCACTAACGCCACCAAGCACTGATCGCAGCTATACCTTGGGCACCAATGTTGATTGCACCCTCCAGCGCCGTATCATCCAAACCGCCTAATAGGTAAACGGGTATCGCTTGATCTTTAACCCACTCAGCCGCTACATCCCACCCTAAGCTGGGAGCATCAGGGTGGCTCTGAGTCTGCGCTATGGGTGACAACGTTGCATAGTCACAACCTTTGTCGACCGCTTGTTGAAGCTGAGCGAGTGAATGACATGAGGCCCCCAGAAAACGTCCTTTAAAAGCCTGCCGGTCAGTTAGCTTATCCAACCCCTCACTTGTCAAGTGAAGCGCCGCTGCAGGTAATTGGTTGGCCAGCTCGATAGAACAATGCGCAATCAATAAACACTCTGAGCTGCTCAGTGCTTCGGCGATCAATCCATAATCACGCTGATAAACCTCGTCGCTTAACCGCTTTTGTCTGAAAATAACTCCTTGCAGATGATGCAACTGTAAACTGCTCTGCACACCTGACAGCAATTCAGTAGATGATCCACATTCGGGGGTTATTAACACACGATCAGGCAA
>JAUIKU010000017.1 GCA_030430675.1 Bacteroidia bacterium
ATGAGCGAAGAATTTCAGAGTTGACAGCGCGATTTCCAGGTAGAATAGAAAAACTATCAGTTAATTTCACTGGACAAAAAGTTAGGAAAGGTCAGACTTTGGCCAAAATATACTCCCCTGACCTTGTAACTGCCCAGAAAGAACTATTCGAAGCTTACAAATACAAGGACAGTAACCCCAGCTACTACAAAGCCTCGCGACAAAAGCTAAAGTTATGGGATCTTACTGAGGCCCAGATCAAGGAAATAGAAGAAGCGGGAGAAGTAATACATTATTTTGATGTTCTTTCACCCATCACTGGCACAGTCACTATGCGTCACGTTGCTCTCGGCGACTATGTCAAGGAGGGCACCCCGCTGTTTGAGGTTATCAACCTAAGTCGCGTATGGGTGATATTTGATGCCTATGAAAGCGATTTACCTTGGATCAAATTAGGCGATAGGATCAATTTCACCATTAAATCAATTCCAGGAGAGTCTTTTGAAGGGAAAGTGACTTTTATAGATCCAGTAATTAACCAAATGACTCGAGTGGCCGGAGTAAGGGCTGAACTCAGCAACCCCAGAGATATATTAAAACCCCAAATGCTCGCCTCCGGTATCTTGAGAACCATGTTACCTGGGAGCGGAGATCAACTGGTAGTTCCTAAATCGGCGGTTTTATGGACCGGTAAGGAAGCAGTAGTCTACGTGATGAGCCAGGATCACAACAATATGTTCCAGTACCGGGAGATTGATCTGGGAGCAGAAGCTGGCGATTATTATGTGGTTAAACAGGGGCTGGATGAAGGAGAAATGGTGGCATCCAACGGAGTGTTCAAAATCGACGCAGCCGCACAACTGGGAGGTAAACCAAGCATGATGAACCCCGAAGGTGGCAAAGTATCAGTAGGTCACGATCATGGTGGTACGGATATGGATGATAGGCCGGAGTCCTCTGAACATGATGGGCATGATCAAAGTACCTCTGATAACACGGGTAAGATCGATACGTCTTTAAACAAAGAGTTCCAAAAACAACTAACCACCGTTTATAAAGCATACTTGGATTTACAAAAAGCCTTTATGGCAAGCGACGGAGCAAAGGTGAAAAAATCCGCGCCAGAGGTTGAGGTTTCTCTTAATAATGTAAATATGAGTCTGGTTAAAGGAGAGATGCACAATTACTGGATGGAACGGCAAATGGAAATCCAAAAGACTTTAGATCAATTAAAATCTACCAATAATATTGAAAAACAAAGACTTGCTTATGCAGACTTTAGTGACGCTTTATACAACGCCATCAAAATGTTTGGCACCGATGGTCAAACCATCTACTATCAGTTTTGCCCAATGGCAAGAAACAGCAAAGGAGCTTATTGGCTAAGTTCTTTGAAGGATATCCAAAATCCATACTATGGTGAGGCAATGTTAACCTGTGGAGAGACCAGGGAAACGCTTTAGACAACTGGTGAAGCCGATTGAATTTTGGCAAGTTACCCCGCTTGATAGAAAGCAAAAATGAGTACAATAAAGATAAAATTGTGTATCGCTGATAAAGCAGGATAATGGTAATTTTATTAAAAACGATGAAAATTCTCAAAGTCATATCGTTACTGCTGCTATTATCCACCAACGGTTTTACTATGGCTAAAGACCATTGCGTGAAGATAACTGGAGCGCCCTCACTTCTAACTCAACTAAAAGAGCCAAGTGCTGCCGATGAGCCATCGGATAATCAGTGCAATGCCGCAAACTACCAATTTTACATGGTTTACACGCTTCATGAGAGCAACATTTACCCTCCCGTTCCTTGCCCGTCAAGGTTGCCAAGAGTGAGGTTTGAGACTAGTAGACAACTCGGTCTGTGGAGCGAAAGTTTGAAACCTCAGTTGATTGTGAATTGGTCGAGACCTTATTATATACCCGATACCTATATTCAAATACAGTCTTTTCTTTTATAGCCAGTGGTGACCTCATTGCATTCATATTAACACAATGTAAATGTTCGAGGTAATCTGATCACTTGACCTACAGATAATTGATTTGCCCAGTGCCTATAATACAATTTAGTATCTATGATAAAGAAATCAGAATAATGACAAGACTTGAATATAGTAAGGAGATCCTTCAAAAAGTGAGTTTCAGCAAAGAGCTATTTGAAAAGGAACTCCTTAAATCAAAAAGATCAATTAAAAGCACAGATGTGCTGGACCTAAAGTTGTGGTGTGAAAATCAGTTTGCAGCTAGATACCCGGGTGTGATCAGGAGAAGCTTTCTTGAATAGCTGTCAGTTATGGAATCACAAAAAAAAATTGCATCATGAAAAATTCAAAATTAAAACTATTAGTAGTAATACCAGTCGTATGGATTGGTTTTGCAGGTTGTTCGGTGGTAAAGCCAGGTGAACAGGCAATGAAATGGAAACCTTATAGTAAGGGTTTAATGACTGAGAAAGTATACAAAGATGGAGTGGTGTGGAATTGGCCATGGAATGGAATGGTAAAGTATAGCACTCAGTGGCAAACATTTACTGAGAATGTTGCCGTACTTACAGAAGATGAATTACACGTGAATCTGACAGTTTCAGTTACTTTAAGGCCAATCGAGGCAGAATTGCCTGAACTTGAATTAGAAGTTGGTAGTGATTACTATAATAGCGTAGTCCGCCCCGAGTTCATCAGCCTAACAAGGAATGTGTTCTCAGGTTACAAGTATAATGTTATATCGCCCCAAAGCCCTTCGATAGAGGCCAAAATCTTCGAGCTTCTGGTGGACAAAGTAAAGGATAAACACCTTGAATTTGATAATGTCACTGTAGACCACATTGAATATCCTATCGTGGTGACTTCTGCAGTTGATGAGAAATTAGCGGTGGAACAGGCAATAGAGCAGAAGAATTACGAACTGCAAATCGCCGAGAAGGACGCAGAAATACAAAGAACGCTGGCAAGGGGGCAAAGAGATGCCCAGCAAATAATCGATGCGGGATTAACTCCCAGATATTTGCAGTACAAAGCTTTGGAAGTACAGGATAAATTATCCGGTAGCCAAAACGCAAAGTTTTTCTTTGTACCTCTTGGGAAGGATGGCCTGCCTATAATCATAGATAGCAGCGGTGGAAACTAGCATATCCAGCCAAATGCTATAGAGAAGAGCGGAGGTGATAAAACAGTAAATCACTTTTCAACAAAATTGAAATTCAAAGAATAAGTAAATATTAGCTGCCGCTAGAGCCAACAAGATTGAGATCTAGACTTTATAGGAAGGTAATTGGTCTCTTTTGGCAGGATCAATAGTGAGGCTTTAAATACCGGAGATATGAGGAAGAAAAACAAAAAGATAGTAAAAAGAGCAACAACCAGGAAGTTGAGTAAAGGAGACAAAATCCTTAGTGTGGGGTTCATTATATTCTTTGTAGGGATATTCGGATGGTTTACCTATATAAATATTCAAGAGGCAGGCCATCATGCTGAAGTCAGTAAACTGTATGGTGGAACCGAGGTCAGTAATGATTTGGTCTGTATGGTAAATGATACTTATATGGGTGAAAAGCAACTGCTGGTGCCGGTGGATGAGAAGGACTATTACGGCTGCTGTGCCATGTGTGTGGAAAAATTACAAAAGAATATTGATGATGCGAGGTATGCTGTGGACCCGCAAACATTAGAGCCGGTAGATAAGGCAACTGCCTTTATAGTTTTGAAATCGGATAACAGTAGCGAAGTGTTGTATTTCACATCAAAAGAGAATTACCATCTCTATAAAAATCAACACGCCCTCAAGTAAGTATTGGTAGCGCATCCAATTCATACGGTATGTTGTAGAGTTGCAAAGAATTGAGAATGATGAAAAAGAATCATGAAATACAGTCTAAGAAAAACAAGATAAAAGGAGAAGTCGGTTATGGTATCATGTGGCTTTTTGTAGCGTTGCTTATAGAGGGTATTGGATATATTTATGGTTTTAGAGGCAGTTACACGCACATGGTAGCAGGCCTTGCTGTGATTGGAGCTGTATATAAATTTTCAACATCTATCAAATTGTATAGAAAATTTAACTAGACTTTGGGAATATTAAGACCTGAACCAGCATAATAAATTGTTAGACATGACACCAGAATCACCCAGATTTACTTTTAGCCTAGCCTTTAAAACACTATCCGCCAGGGAATTAGGATTAATTGTATTGGGTTTATCACTTTACCTATTGATGCTTTTAGTAATCGACCATAGTTTGTATGAACCTGTACTTTCAAATTTTGTGGTGTTCTTCTCTTTAATTAAGATCTTATATATCTTGTTATTTACATTCCGCAGATTAACTGTTTGTCTAGCCACAGGTCATTCTTTTTATAACGTTGTCACCGCTTATGGCCTTATCATAGGACTTCTGGTAGTATCTTTCGCTTCCGACTATTTCTGTTTAAATACCTGCTTGCCGGAGGCTTTTAAGGAAACAAGTGGTGTGCTGACGTTACCAGAAACCGCCTTCAATTTTCTTTACTTCAGCTTAGTGACTTTCGCCACCATAGGGTACGGTGATATTGTACCCATGATTCTAAAAGCGAAGTTGTTGGTGATGTTTGAGATAATAACAAGTTTTGTAATGATTGTTTTTGTCATTTCCAACTTTGACAAAATACCCAATTATAAACCTCTTATGAAGAACCATTGAAAATTTAGGAAATAAATTAAGTGATATAAATCAATACATATCCTGACGTTAGTCAATTGAAATTAACATAAGGAATTCTTAATTTATACTGGTGAAATTGTCGGTCCTTACTGACCTCAATCTGATGATCAAGAAGTTACGTACATTCAAAGCTAGCCTAGTCGCAATTTTATTAGTTGCACTAAGCAGTGTTTTTGTATGCGATTTTTTGTGTGATGTTGGGCTTATTGAAATTAGTCTTCATGGTCATCAAACTGAAGTATTCGTAGATCGGAGAGATTCATCTAATTCATCTACCTTTCAACCTCATGGTGATGATGCTCATCATCATCCGAGTCATCAACATCAGTTAGAAAGAAATAGTAAAAGCTCCCATAATCATTCCGGAAGCGATCATCACCATGACTTGCTGACCACAGTACATTATCATGAAGATCAGCAACAAAATACTGAACAGGATGATTGTTGTGAAGAAGAAACTAATGCCCTATTTAGTTCATTACTCAAACATCAACCTAAGGCACTCGATTTAAAAACCAAGTACTTTCAACTGTCAGCGATTGATTTTCATTTGGAAAAAATCGTTGTTTTCAACTCTGTGGTCCCATCTGGGGAGATTTACTTGCTTGATCTACCGCCACCCAGTTCCTGGGACATTCGTATTCTTATTCAGTCATTTCTTAATTAGCCCTTTCGGGCTCAATCCTTCAATGGTGGACACCTTTTGAGTTGTTTCCACCATGTCATCATTTCCATGTTTAGACAGTTTGGATAACTATCAAATTCTCTCTAATGGAAATGTGTAACACAATCTAAAATCAAGGAGTGTAAAAAAGAAATCTTCGAATAATGGAAACAATTAATCTTCATATAAAAAACATGGTGTGCTCCCGCTGTATATGGGCAGTTGAGCAGACGTTTAAGGCTATAGGAGTGGATATTCTCCATATTGAGATGGGGCATTCAATCGTCAAGATCCCTGATGAGGTGAGTATGGATACCATAGAAATAAAGCTACAGGAGTTGGGTTTTGAACTGTTGGAAAATAAGGAAGATATCATCATTAATCAATTGAAGAAAGCAATTGACAATTATCTCAAATTGATGGAGAATTTTCTGCAAGGAACCAGTTTGTCGGAGTTCCTTTCTAAAGAAGTTGGTAAAAACTATAACTACATAAGCAAACTCTTCTCCCGTCATGAATCTTTAACCATTGAATCCTACTATATCCATAAACGAATTGACCGGGTGAAGGAGTTATTGGATTATGATCAGCTAAGTCTTAGTGAAATTGCTGCCAAATTGAACTACAGTAGCGTGCATTATTTGTCCAGCCAGTTTAAAAAGGTCACTGGGCTTTCTGTTTCTGAATTTAAACACAGGCTAAAGCAAAAGGAGCAAGTCCATACTGGATTAAAGAACGTTTATGATGACCTTAATGATAGAGGTTTTGTCTTCAATTTCAACGGTGGAGAAGACTGCCTTGAGTGTCCAGAGCTATGTACCAGCTTTAACTTAGAGGATGTTGAGATCAAAGAGGAGTACCGCTTCAAGGCGAAAAAGGGTGAAGGGACAAAACTGGTAGTCTATTCAGTACAAACTAAAGATGGATTAAAGGGGATCTTGATGGATGGATTGAACGGTTATTCCAGTAAATTATCACAAAGGTTACTAAGTAATGCTACTGTTTCAAGGTAGGGCTGATCTTAAAGCTGAGCCTTGCTGAAATTCATAAGGTTATAAAGGTGCAGGTAAAATTAATTCATCTAGCTACCGGTCCCGCCCCTTGATTAAATCAAAATTCCATACATCTAAAACATAATATTTGAGCCTCTGGGATATGGTATAGTTTATTTTACCATAAAGTTTTAAAAATGACTATGCCTGTTAATGTCAATAAAATGAGGGCCTTTTGTGAATTTATCAACAAGGTAATTTTACTGGCCTTACTTTTTGCCTCGGCAACACCAGTTCTAGGTCAGAAACCCACTGACTGGAAAGCCCCCCAAGAAGCTAATAATTTTGAAAACCCCTTAGCCGGTAACAATAACGCAATTGTTGATGGCAAGAAGCTTTACACCAAGATGTGTGTCATATGTCATGGAAATAAAGGAAAGGGGGACGGTGTAGCTGGAATGAGTCTTAAACCTCGTCCAACTAATTTGGCCACAGCAACTGTTCAAGGTCAAAGTGATGGAGCCATTTATTGGAAAATTACCGAAGGAAGACCCCCTATGGCTACATATGAATCTGTCATTTCTGAAGAACAGAGATGGCAACTGGTAAACTATATAAGGACTTTTGGTAAATAAAACCTAAAGTAATTGAGATATGAAAAATTCTATACAATTGATTTTAGCAATTGCCTTTTTAGGAGCATTTGTATTCAATGATGTATTTGCTCAAGATTCAGGTCAAATAGCTGAATTAAAGCAAATTAAGCAAGACGTTGAAAGTTTGAAACCAGGTAAAAGCAGGTTTTTGCTACGGGGTTACGCTCATGCGGGTTTGGAGTATCACGATGAAGATGACGAATTAACTTTCGTGGGTGGAGCCTTTAATCCCCTATTTGTCTACCAACAATCTGACAGGCTGTTATTTGAAGCTGAGGTCGAAATGAAGTTTGAAGAAAACGAATTTGAAATCGGTTTAGAATTCGCTAACATATCTTACATCCTAAATGAAACACTCATCATCAGAGCAGGAAAAATATTTGTTCCATTCGGAATATTCACCGAACGTTTGCACCCTGCCTGGATAAACAAATTTCCTAATTTCCCATTAGGCTATGGGCATGACGGTATTTTGCCTGGTACCGACCTGGGAGTTGAACTTCGGGGTGCGGCCCACGCAGGTAATCTTAAGTATAACTATTCTATATACGCAATTAATGGACCCCAATTGGATGAAGGAGCAGAACACGAGGATGATATTGGCAAGCTAATATATGGTAATATCAGAGATAATAATAAAAATAAGGCTATTGGTGGAAGAATAGGAATATTTCCATTCTCTAACTCATCATTAGAGCTTGGGTTTTCCGCTCAATTTGCCAAGGTAGGCTCTGATAATTCAGAATTCAATGATATAGGAGCGAATCTTTATGCCTTCGATCTGTCATATATAAAAGCCATACCTGCAATAAAAAGTGTGATTGACATTAAGGCACAAACCAATTTTATCAACGTGGACGATGCGGATTATCCAGACCCTGAGGACCCAACTGGTGTAGAAACTTTCACTTTCAATAATAAAAGCGAGGCGTACTTTATTCAGGGCTCTATACGGCCTTCGTTTGTAGGTAATAGATTCTTTCAGAACATGGAGCTGGCTATGAGGTATTCAGATATCCAAACTCCTGAAGGTGCTCATTGGCACACCGAAGAGGACCAACTGGATATTGGTCTCAACTATTGGCTTGATTGGCGTACTGTGTTAAAATTCACGTTTCGTAAGAGCGGACAAGGGGTGGATGAAAGTGAAGAGGAACATAAAGAGTCTGGAAATGCCTTTTTCGTGCATTGGGCCATAGGTTTTTAACCATAAAACTAGCAACATGAAGAATATACAAATTAAGGAATTGCAGCTTTGGGCAATGGTAGCGGCACTGATTTTGTTCTTGAGTACAGTGGTGATCAGTTGCTCTTCTACAAGCCAGATTTCAGCAGCAAAGGGAGGTGCCCAGCTTTGGGGTGAGAATTGCCTGAGGTGTCATAACGCCCCGTCTCCTGAAACCTTCAGCGATACAGAGTGGGATGTTGCAGTGATGCATATGCGTATCAGGGCAAATCTAACTGATGAAGAGGCTGATAAGGTTGTTGATTGGCTTAAAACTGCTAATTGATTGACCAATGACAAGGTGGCCATGCTCGACCGATATGAAACCTATCATCCACAGAAGATTAGGGGATTTCGAAGAGCCTTGATCTCTGGGTTCATGGTTTTTCTATGCTTAGGAACTTCAGCGCAAGAGCTATATCGCACTAAGCAAGGTACATTGGTCATTCTGGTCCAAACCGGAAAAGAGAGTATCTCTGTACATAGTAAACAACTAGATATCCAGCTGAACTACAAATCTGCGGAAATAATCGCCCAACTGCCTTTGAATTCACTGTACTCGGGCATAGACTCTTTAGATAGGCGTTTTCAATCGATGCCTGAGGAGTGTGTGCTACTTAAGGGAAAACTGGGTATCGAATACCTTGATACTCAGAGTCATCCGGTGCAAGAGTTTCCGATTACGGCTGATTTGATTTTTGGGAGTAGAACCAAATCAATTATAGGTCGGGGGCAGCTAGAGCACATAGCGGGTGGTGAATCGGTTGCCTGTCTATTAGGATTAAACTTTGAGCTTAACTCAGAAATATTTAGGGTGAACGAAAAGTGGCCAACGATGCCTGATGGAGAGATGAAGATTCAAGTGATACATACTGTTCTTAAACAAAGCGATCAGTGGGATAAATTTTAACATCGGCTTTAGTGAAAAAAACCATCTTAACGAAAAAGCCGGAATATAAAAAGAAGGTCTATGAGAGTTTATCTGGAAAGAGCTATCCATTAGGCGCAACGGTATCTCCAGCGGCATAATTTTAGCCTGTTCTCCAAAAATGCAACCAACGTAGAATTGTGTCTTTTTGAATATCCGGATGATAGTAATCCTTTCCAAATCTTTACGCTGGACCCCGAAAAGAATCGATCATTTTATTATTGGCACATTTTCGTTATTGGGTTAACGGCCTGGTATGTTGTATGGATATGGATTACATGGTCCACATGATCCGTCAAGTGGACTAAGGTTTGATTAAAATTTCATACATCTAAGTCAAAACTTTTTAGACTGGGAGAAAAACTAGAAACTATCTTTAAGTAGGTGTTAGTTGATCCAAACGAATAATACTACTACTTGGTTAAGTTAATTATAAGGAGATGCCATGCACAATATTTTGATTCCTACTGATTTTTCACCCATTAGTGTTAATGCGGTGAATATAGCATTGCAAATTGCAGAGAAGGCTGGAGCGGAGGTTCATTTTTTACACGGGATTGCAACTCCTATAGACTGGGAACGACTAAAGTTGCAAAAGGAAAACCGCTATCCGGAATTAAAGCACCAGATAGGCCATGCGAAAGGGGAACTGAGCAAACTTGTCAACAAGGCCGAAGCTCTGGGGCTAAAGGCCAAGCAGTTTTTATATTTTAACAAGGGCAGGGAAGACTTAATTGAACATGTGCGGCATCACCACCACGATTTTATGGTGATGGGTTCTCATGGTGCAAAAGGAATCAGAGAATTTTTCATCGGTTCTAATACCCAAAAAATGATCCGAGATGCTCCCTGTCCGGTATTGGTGGTCAAGCAAGAACCAATTAAAACTATCAATCGTATCGTATTTGCGTCTAATTTTCATAATGATGTCCAGCAACCTTTCAATAAAGTAGTGGAACTAGCAGACCTAATGAGTGCAGAGATCCATTTACTGTATGTAAATATGCCTTTTCAATTTGAGGAGACCGATCAGAGCAAGGCTAACATGCAGCATTTTTTAAAGAGATGCCCCAGGGGTGGCACTTGCTCAATGAATATTTATAACGCCTTAAAAGAGGACCGTGGTATCCAAAAATTTGCTGAGGAGATCCACGCCGATCTAATTGCGCTTACCACACATGGAAGAAAGGGATTCATGAGAATGATTGCACCCAGCATAACCGAAAGCCTGGTGAATCACTCCAAGATACCTGTACTCAGTGTTAATATCGACAATGTTTAAGTAACACATTGGTTGTGGTTGCCTAAACACAGGGCAGGGTTATATGAAAAATCTAAATGTATTGTCTTTTAATACTTTCATGATGAAATCAAAAAAAGTTAGCGAATTTATAATGGTATTACCGGCAGCATTGCTGACCGTTCTCATGGTAGGCTGTAAGCAAAGACCCAACATAGTGGGGATGCTTCAAAACCCTGATTATCGACATCAGATTTTCGAAGAGATTGCCAAAAATCATGAAACGATGGGGGAATTCCTGGATTACGCCATCACCAATGAACACGCCCGGATGATGATGCAAAGCGAAAAGGGAATGATAGAGATGATAATGAGTCACAACCAGGAGATGATGAATTTCATGAGGGATCATCCAGAACTAACCGACCAAACAATGGGTAGTATCATTCAAGTTGCCACCGAGGATTCTGTTATGTTACAAAACATCATGGACATGATGATAAATGACCACACGATGATGAGTTCCATGATGACTCGTTTACATGAACAAGGAGTTATGGATAGTATGAGTTGGCAGAATTGGATAGAAATGCTTGAAGAAGAGGAACAAAAAAAGGCTGAAAGAAGCCATCATCAATAAAAACCGATGTTATGAAAAAGAATCACATGCTTTGGATGCTTATTGCCTGTGGGCTACCACTACTTCTACTATTTTTCCTGCCCTCGTTTGGTGTGGAAAGTGATATTACCCTATTTGTGGTAGTGGTGATATTCTTTTTGGCTCATTTGTTTATGATAGGTGGGCATTCACATCATGGGAAACAGGATCAGGAGGAAAAACAACATCACCATTAAAAACTTCAACATGCATTTAAAAGTAAAAAAACTAGGGATGGCTTTTGGCTTGACCGGAGCCTTGTTGTATTTGGGTTGCATTATTCTGATGGTCACCGTTGGTCATGCCGGCACGGTGAAATTTTTAAATAGTCTGTTGCACGGACTTGATACGTCTTCCATCATCAGAATGGATGTTCCTTTGCAGGAGGCTGTCATGGGACTGGTAGAAACATTTATACTGGCATGGTTAGTAGGTGCCAGTGTAGCCGCCTTTTACAATTTTAGATTCTCTATTGGTAAAGCTGTAAATTGATCGGATAAACATGATTTTTAGTGGCTCAGACTGCTCCTGAACTTCCTGAGCTTTGCTTCGTGGCCACAGACATGCCATAATATTGTACATCAATGATGTAAAATCACAATCAGTCCAATATAGCACTGTGCTATCTTTGAAGCATTATTAATCACTACTTTAATCGTTCAATTATGCATTGGGGTTTCGATTTTTGGGGTATGCACTGGCTATGGTGGATCTTTTGGGTAATGCTATTGGTTTGGATTTTTCTTACTCCCTGGCCCATCCCGGGAGAACGAAAGAAAACCGATGATCCATTGACTATTTTAAAGAAACGGTTTGCATCAGGAGAAATCAGCGAAGAGGAGTACTTGCGTGGAAAGCAGGTATTGAAAGGCGATAATTCAAATTAACTCGTAAGAGCCATGTTTATACTCCGAGTTGATTACAAGCTCAAACCATGATCAGTGAGGACACATTCAAAAACGTGCTAGTAACAAAGGCCTCCGGAGAAAAGACCCATTTTTCTGAACAAAAGATTTACCGTTCCCTAGAGAATGCCGGCGCCGACCCAGGCACCATAGATCAAATCATTACCACAGTCAAAGGTGAACTGTATGAGGGGATCACTACCAAATACATCTATCGCAGAGCATTCGATTTACTGAAAAGGCAGTCACCACATACCGCTGCAAAATACAAATTGAAACAGGCTATAATGGAATTGGGCCCATCAGGTTATCCTTTTGAGAAATACATAGCCGAGATATTGCGATATCAGGAATACCGGGTTGAAGTGGGGCAAATTGTCAAAGGGAATTGTGTTAATCACGAAATCGATGTGATTGCCCAAAAGGATGAGAAACATTTTATGATAGAATGTAAGTTTCACAATCGTCCCGGATTTAAATGTAATGTGAAGACTCCACTTTATATCAACTCGAGGTTTCTCGATGTAGAAAAAGTTTGGAAGAACCAGCCAGGCCACTACACCCGGTTTCATCAGGGTTGGCTAGTGACCAATACCAAGTTTACTGAAGATGCCATTCAATACGGGAAATGTGCAGGTCTACATCTAATAGGATGGGATTACCCCAAACAAGGCAGTTTGAAGCAACGAATCAATATCTCAGGGTTGCATCCCTTAACCTGCTTAACTACACTTACTAAGCATGAGAAGCAAACTTTGCTCGAGAGCGGAGTGGTACTGTCTAAACAACTATGTGAACAAAATAAAATATTGGCAAATATTGGCATTAAACCAGCAAGGAGGTTGAAAATACTGGAGGAGGCTGCAAAAATTTGCTTGAGCATTAAAATGGGATAAATCAAAGTAGTCAAAAAGTCAAAATCTACTTACTTTGAAAGCATTAAAATGGAATTTGATGTGGGATCGAATGACCTATCTAGTATCATGAAAGATCCTGTAAGCAGTCAAGATAGATCTCTTCAGTTAAGCAGTGCACTTAAACTGAAGCGATTGGGAATAGACACCCAAAAGGAATTTGTGGTGTACATGAGGTCCGATTGCCATATCTGTAAATCTGAAGGTTTTGGAGCTCTTAACAGAATACAGGCCCGTGTCAACGACATTACTATCATTGGCACATTAAATGTTACCCTTACGGACTTATTACAGCCCGGGGAAGCCAGTTTGTCCCATTGTGCCTGGGAGAAACTAAAAGCAGAAGAGGGCCAGAAAATTACTTTTTCACATTTGCCGCCAATTAAATCATTAAGTGAAGTTCGAGCGAAAATGTATGGCAGTAAACTGTCAGATGACGCATTGATGCATATAGTAATCGATATTGCTGATGGAAAATACTCGAATATCCATTTAGCTGCTTTTATCAGTGCTTGTGCCGGTGACAATCTTGATGTTAGAGAAATCATTGGTCTTACCAAAGCAATGATTGCCACCGGCACAACCATTACCTGGGGCAAGGACTTGGTGGTGGATAAACACTGTATCGGTGGTTTACCGGGCAACAGAACCACTCCTTTGGTAGTTTCAATTGCAGCCGCGGCTGGATTAACTATTCCCAAAACCTCCTCTCGCGCCATAACCTCTCCCGCAGGCACGGCTGATACTATGGAAACCATTACGCAAGTCGAATTAAGCATTGAAAAAATAAAAGAAGTGGTCAATCAGGAAGGCGGGTGTATTGTTTGGGGTGGAGCTGTAAAATTGAGTCCGGCCGATGATATTCTTATTGGTGTGGAGAGGGCGCTGGATATTGACAGTGAGGGCCAGATGATCGCTTCAGTGCTTTCAAAAAAAGCCGCAGCGGGTTCCACACATGTGATAATTGACATTCCAGTAGGGGAAACTGCTAAAGTCAGAAGCGAACAACAAGCCGAAAAACTTAAACACTATTTCCAGGTGGTAGGAATGGCCATAGGGCTAAATGTAAAAGTGCTGGTCACTGATGGTAATCAGCCAATTGGCCAAGGTATTGGGCCTGCGCTTGAAGCTATGGATGTAATAGCCGTTCTTCGTAATGAAGGCCCGGATTTGGAGGACTTAAAAGAAAGGGCATTGTTGATTTCCGGTGCCTTGCTTGAATTAGCAGGAATAGCCACTGCAGGATATCATACAGCTAAACAGATCCTGAACTCTGGTAAAGCCTGGAAAAAATTTCAAGCCATTTGCAACGCCCAGGGAGGCTTTGGAGCACCGGAATATGCCCCACATTCGTATGATATTTTGGCTCAAAGAACAGGGGTGGTAACTGCAGTGGATAACAGGAAGCTTGCCAAAGTCGCCAAACTGTCGGGCGCTCCTCATGATACTTTGGCAGGGGTTCGTTTTTACAGTCGATTGGGCACTAAAGTTGAAAAAGGTCAAACCTTGTTTACTGTATATGCTGAATCCACCGGCAGCTTAAACTATGCCTTGGATTACTTGAAATCTGAGTCTGAAATTTTAACCATAGTGTAAGTATGAAATCTATACTAATAGGCCTACCCGGCAATGAAAAACTAACAAAGGAATTAGCACAAGTAATAAATGCTGAATTGGGTCAAGCTGAATTTCGTCAATTCCCAGACGGGGAGAATTATATCCAGATCATCTCAGATGTGGTAAATAAAAGAGTGGTTATAGTCTGTACGCTTCACCGGCCCGATGACAAATTACTCCCGCTATATTTTGTTTCTAAAACTGCCAAGGATTTGGGCGCCGTGTGCACTTGTTTGGTAGTGCCTTACCTGGCATATATGAGGCAGGACAAAAGATTTCAAGCCGGTGAAGGGATTACTTCACAATACTTTGCGGCTTTAGTATCTCAGTTTGCAGATTCCATGATTACAGTGGATCCCCATTTGCATCGCCGAAGTAAACTTTCTGAAATATACACCACACCCTCCCAGGTAGTTCATGCTGCAGATCATATTTCCCAGTGGATCAAAGAAAACCTTGAAAAACCGGTTCTAATTGGGCCGGACAGTGAAAGTGAGCAGTGGGTTTCAAAAGTTGCCCAAAATGCCCAGGCGCCATTTACCGTATTAGAGAAAATTCGGCGTGGTGATCGTGACGTTGAAATATCTGTTCCAAAATTAGAAACGTACAAGGATCACACCCCGGTGTTGGTAGATGACATTATCTCCACTGCCAGAACCATGATCGAAACCGTCGCCCACCTCCGGAAGGCCGGTATGAACCCGCCGGTATGCATTGGGGTTCACGCAGTTTTTGCCGGGGATGCCTATAAGGAGTTAAAGGATTCGGGTGTGGAACAGGTCGTTACCTGCGATACCATTCCCCATCCGTCCAATAAGATCAACCTATGCGAATTATATAAAGATTTCTTGCTTGAAAAGGTGTTATGAGAACCCTGGGTTTATTCATAACAATTTTCCTGCTGACAGATAACCCTTCTGTCTTTGGCCAGAATGGGAGATCCATGCTGATCACCGAAATCTCCGGGAATAAGTATGAAAAAAAAAGCTACGACAAAGGGGGATCAATAAAAAGTTATCAAATGTTTCATTTGGGAACTATCGAATCCAAAGGGAAGTATTACGAGCTGCCCATGAAGACCTACAGTTACGACCGCAATAAACAATTAAAAGACAGTGCTGAAACCCGGCTGCGTTGTGATTTTGAAAATAGCAATCTTAATATGAACATTTTCCCTTTTGCTGAGAAGGCGGTGAACAAAACGGTGATCTTAAGTACCGAAGGATCACACCTAATCTATCCCAAAAATCCTGAGACTGATAATGAACTGGAAACCGTGGAATTTGTCATGGCAATTGATGGCGGTGTACTTGATTTGTTCGGGAGCAGGACGGTGATCAAATTATTAGATCGAAAAGTTATTGCCGACCAGATGGATAAATCGAAGTACGTTATTAACTCTACAATGACTATAAAATCTTATCTAATTGGCATAAGAATCTTGGCCATAACGTATCGGGTAGAAGAGCTGATCAGCAATAGCAAAGGAATTTTGGAACAGAAATTCACAGAGCCAACAGGTGCTTATTTTACTTTAAAATTGATGTAAACCGGCCACATGTGAATTTGACCTGGGAACTTAATGCCAGATTAGGACATAATATCTAAACTAATTGATATGGAACATCAACACGAACACCACCATCACGTCAGGCATACCGCTGCCAATGAAAAGAACCAAATACACCATGATCATAAAAACATGCAACACCCTCATGGTGGGCACAATCCCGCACACGGTGAAATGGGTCACGACCATCACAAAATGATGATTGAAGATTTTAAAAAGCGATTCTGGGTATCCGTAGTAATCAGCTTGCCTGTGTTGGCACTTTCCGAGATGATTCAAAGATTTCTGGGGTTTGAATTCAATTTTCCTGGAGACAAATATGCTTTGTTCGCCCTTTCATCAGTAGTATTCTTTTATGGCGGCTGGCCTTTCCTGACTGGTTTAGTGAAGGAGCAAAAAGCCAAGGGCCCAGGCATGATGACCTTGATCGGAATGGCCATTACTGTAGCCTATGTGTACAGTGCAGCAACTATTTTCGGTCTTGAAGGGGAGGACTTTTTTTGGGAGTTGGTCACCTTGATTGATATTATGCTACTTGGCCACTGGATAGAGATGAAATCGGTATTAGGAGCTTCAAAGGCCTTACAATTGCTGGTAAGCATGATGCCCTCTGAAGCCCACCTGGTAAAGGGCGAAACCATTGAAGACGTTAAGTTGGAAGACTTGAATCCCGACGATGTTATTCTCATTAAACCAGGTGAAAAAGTTCCTGCTGATGGCGTCATTGTTGAGGGTACTAGTTACTTAAATGAGGCAATGCTTACCGGAGAATCAAAACCTGTAAAAAAAGATGTTCATGATAAAGTCATAGGAGGTTCCATTAATGGTAATGGAGCCCTTAAGGTCAGGGTGGAGCACACTGGTAAGGACAGTTATCTCAACAAGGTGATTACCATGGTAGCAGAAGCTCAAAAAAGTAAGTCAAAAATGCAGAATCTTTCCGACAGGGCAGCCAAATGGCTCACATATATTGCCTTATCGGTAGGATTTGGTACGCTGATAGTATGGTTGCTATTAGGTTACGATTTCGTCTTTGCCTTGGAACGTATGGTTACTGTCATGGTGATTTCTTGCCCCCATGCTCTAGGGTTGGCCGTTCCTTTGGTGGTGGCAATTTCAACTGCAGTCTCAGCTCAGCATGGCCTGTTGATCAGGAATAGAACCGCTTTTGAAGAGTCACGTAAGATCTCCGCGTTGGTATTTGATAAAACCGGTACTCTCACCAAAGGGGAATTCGGGGTTACCCGTTACCAGGCCCGATCTCAAAACTACGATAAACAAGAAGTTCTTCGCCTGGCCAGCGCTTTGGAACAAACCTCTGAACATCCGATCGCTATTGGAATTGTTGAAAAAGTAAAAGAGATAGGAATAAACATACCAAAGGTGGAAAATTTCAACGCCATCACCGGTAAAGGAGTGGAGGCTACTGTTGAAGGGAAAGCGGTAAAAGTGGTAAGCCCTGGCTACCTGAAAGACAAAAATATACCCATCCCAGAGGGTGCCTATACCAGTGCAGCAGAGACCGTTGTGTTTGTGATCATTGATGACCGCTTGGAAGGATACATTGCCCTGGCAGATGAAATACGTCCTGAGAGTGCCGAGGCCATTAAAACCTTTAAGGATAATAATATCAAGGTAATGATGGCTACCGGGGACAATGACACTGTAGGAAAGGCCGTAAGCAATGAATTAGGGCTAGATGGATACTATGCAGAGGTGCTTCCCCATCAAAAAGTGGAGATTGTCAAAGAACTGCAGGCCAAGAATGAGTTTGTGGCCATGACCGGCGATGGTGTCAATGACGCCCCAGCGCTGGCACAAGCGGACGTAGGAATTGCAGTAGGTTCGGGTACTGACGTAGCGGCCGAAACCGCTGATATAATCTTAGTGAACAGCAACCCCAGGGATATTGCCAACTTGATACTTTTTGGCAAAGCGACCTACAATAAAATGATCCAAAACCTGCTTTGGGCCACTGGGTACAACACATTTGCCATCCCTTTGGCTGCTGGTGTGTTATACAACCTTGGCTTTGTGCTAAGCCCCGCGGTTGGGGCAGTGTTTATGAGCTTAAGCACTATTATTGTCGCCATTAACGCACAACTGTTAAAAAGGAAAATTGGGAATTGATGAAGGATAAGATAATGGTAGTAGGGGGATACGGAGATGTTGGTAAACGCATCTGCCGTGACCTAAGTGTCAGATATCCAGGCAGGGTGATTGTGGCGGGAAGAGATCCTAATAAAGCAAAGCAATTTGCCCAAGCCTTTAAAGGAAAAGTAGCCTGGCAATTATTGGATATCATTGAAGAAAGCTATTATTCGGATGTCCTGCGTGATGTTCGCATAGTTATTATGTGTTTCGACGCACCGGATGACAGTTTTGCTAAAGAGTGCTTTAAAAATGGAACAGACTATATTGATATATCAGCCACCTACGAACTGCTTTCGCAAATCTATCAGCTGAATGATAACGCCAAAATAAATGGATGTACAGGCATTTTAAGCGTGGGATTGGCCCCTGGATTGACCAATCTTCTGGCTAAGTCTGCTATTCAAGGTTTATATAACGTCGAACGAGTCGACATTTACATATTGATAGGATTGGGGGATGACCACGGAGAGGCCTCCATATATTGGGTTTTGGATAACATTAACGCTGATTTTATGATTTGGGTTGAGGACAGTCAGGAAAAGGTAAGGAGCTTTATTGAGAGTAAAAGTACGGTATTTCCCTCGCCATTGGGTAAAAGAAAGGCTTATCGATTCAATTTTTCCGATCAGCATGTGCTTCCACAAACCTTGAAAGTGCCTACTGTAGGCACATGGGCTTGTTTTGAGGACCGCAAAACTACTGAGTTAATGCATTGGTTGCGCGTTTCAGGGCTTTCTAAATTAGTCAAGCGCGATCCACTACGCAAACTGGCTAAAAATGTGTTCGATAGCATTAAGGTGGGCACTGACATTTTTGCGGTTAAAGTGGAAGCTACAGGATGGCAAGAAAGCCAGGCTGTAATCAAAGAGCGAGTGGCTCAGGGACATAGTGAAGCCTCCATTACTGCACAGATCGCCTCCCAGGTGGCCGGATACGTTTTGGAAAATGATCTTCCCCATGGTGTGTTCCATATCGAGGAGGTCTTTGATCCAGATGATTTCTTTCAAGGTTTGAGTTCTATTGATATATCATATAATGAACGAACGGCTGAAAAAGCTATAGTGTAATTGTTCAATTAGTTCTACACCCTTCCTATTCGTGCTACGACACCTGCAGAACAGAAAAATTGTTGCAGTATTAATTAGCCTATTTCTCATAGCCCTAGGCTATGGAGTTATCCTGCCGGTACTTCCGTTTTATACTGAAAGATTGGCCTTAACTGAAGGAATTAGTGGAGATCAGATTTCCCTTCACGTGGGATGGCTAACCGGTATATATCCACTCTTACAATTATTTTTCGCACCGCTTTGGGGTAGGATGTCAGATAAGGTAGGAAGAAAGCCTTTAATTCTCCTTGGTCTTTTGGGGTTTGTGATCATGCAACTATTGACCTCCATGGCTACCTCCCTTCTTGTGCTCTATACTGCCAGGATTATTGGAGGTGCTTTTTCTTCCACCATTTACCCGGTAGGCAATGCTTTTATTAGCGACCTTACTTCTTTAGAAACCCGGGCACAAGGATTCGCTCTTTCAGGTGCAGCTATAAGTCTTGGAGTAGTCCTAGGACCGTCTATTGGAGGATTTCTAGCACAGAACCAACTTCATCTACATTTGGAGATGGGTCACTTCCATTTAGACAATTACTCGGTCCCATTCTTATTTTTAGCGTTCCTAGGGATTATTATCATCCCGATAATAGCATTTCTGATTAAGAGACGAGATCATCCGGAAAGAATCGAACTAAGTGGTCAAAAAAGTTTGGCCTCTCCTTTTAGTTTTGACCACAACAAAATAAGTCTCTTTCTATTTTTGTCATTTCTCTACCAGATGATCCTCACCTTATTTGAATCAGTTTTTTCGCTTTATGCTAAAAATGTATGGGACTATAATGCAGCTTCAATTGGGCTCGGATTTATGATTTGTGGACTGGTGATGGGTATTTTGCAACCTTTAGTAACTGCTCCAAAGGTACAAAAATACATTTCAGGAATTTTCCAGATCATTACAGGGTTTGCTCTTTTTGGAATCTGTTTGGTGTTGTTAATCTTTAGCAAAAATCAATACACTACCTGGTTCTTAATCACCGGACTGGCAGCTGGAGGTGCGTTAATCGCACCCAATATAATTACCATGATTTCATTGCGAGAAAAGTTGGCTGGAAAGGCCATGGGGATTCAAAGTTCGGTAAACAGCTTCGGACAGGTAATTGGACCAGTTGTTGGCACCTGGATATTTGCTACTAATCCACAGCTACCATACTTATCTATAGGTGCAGCCACGTTATTACTGGCGTTGTTGTTGCTAATGGGTCGTAAGAAGTTAATACTTTTGATCGGTAATACCTCAACCCAGGTAGATGGTCACTAACAAAGAAACCTGTCTTTACATTATCGCTATCGTAGCATTTATTTTCAATTTTGTTTGGGAGAATCTTCATGATTCCTGGTATGCTGATTATAACATAATCATGCGACGGTTTTTTTATTTTGGATGCACCTTGGGAGATGTCTTTCTGGTATTTTTTGTATACGGACTGGTGGCTTGGATCCAAAAAGATTTATTATGGTTAAAACATTTCCCGAGGGGAGGGCTGTTGCTGACCTTAGTGTTCAGTATGGTAATTGCTGTCTTGGCGGAAGGGATTGCTCTAAAATTGCAATTATGGAATTATAACGAAAAAATGCCTTTAGTGCCTGTAATAGGTATTGGTCTATCCCCGTTCCTCCAGATTACACTACTTCCCGCTTTGACCTTCTATATTACTCACAGGATATTCACAGGTGTCAATAGGACATAATTTTGTAAAACAAACACCAAATAATAGTACCTCATAGACTTGCTTCAATATTAAATTATATCACGCAACAACCTTTTAGCTTGTTAAGCTTTGCTATGATCGGTCAGACTCTATATGTCAGTAATATGGTATGTGGCCGATGCGTTTCCGTGGTTGCAGAAGTTCTAAGGAAGGTCAATATTCCTTTTGTAAGTATACAGCTCGGAGAAGTGGAATTATTAGGTCCAATGAATCAAATGAACAGGGAAAAGCTTTCGTTGAAATTGGGATTACACGGATTTGTGCTATTGGATCATGAAAACACTTTGATGATAGAAAGGGTAAAGGAATCAATCTTAGAAATCATCAATGATAACTCCGCTGTTGGTAAAACAAGTTATGCCCAGCTTATTGCTGAAAAGTTTCATCTGGACCGCCAACAGATAAGTGCATTATTTGAGTCTGTAAAATGTATAAGCTTAAAAAAGTATGGAGATCTGCAAAAAGTGGAACATGTCAAGGAATGTCTGATCAATGAAAGTTTAACTATTCAACAGATAGCGTATAAACTTGGATATCGAAACATTCATCATCTATCCAATCAGTTTAGAGAAATAACCGGGATGACCCCAGCAAGATTTAGAAGTCTAAAAATGTTCGACGGAAGTTTATAAATGTGGACCCACGTGTTTAGTTTTGTCCAACCGGCATATCAAAGCTCAAGAACCACTATGTCCCTTCATTTTCTCAAGTAATCGACTATGAGACACTATATAAAAAATATGGTATGTAACCGTTGTATAATGGTGGTTAAAAACGAGTTGGAAAAGATAGGATTTGAACCTTTCAACGTCAGATTGGGTGAAGTGGAACTCAGCCAGGAATTGAGTGCCAGCGACAAGGACAGAATTAACAAGCATCTGCAGACTTTCGGTTTCAAATTTATTGATGATAAGCGAAGCAGGTTAATCGGACAAATCAAATCCTCAATTATTGAACTGGTTCACCAACAAAACAGCAAATTAAAAACGAATCTATCGGAATTTTTAAGCAGCAAGCTTAGTCACGACTACACCTATCTTTCCAAGCTTTTTTCAGAAGTGGAGGGTACCACCATTGAAAAGTATTTTATTGCCCAGAAAATTGAAAAGGTCAAGGAATTGTTGGTTTACGATGAGTTATCCCTTAGCCAAATTGCATTTCAACTGAATTATTCAAGCGTAGCACACCTAAGCAATCAGTTCAAGAAAGTAACAGGCCTAACACCCAGCCATTTTAAAAACATCAAATCTGACAAACGCAAGCCGCTTGATGAGGTGTAAATGATATAAATCTTTTCAAAAATCCTGTAACGTTCTCAAATACATTTGTTTCGTCCTTTGCTATGTATTTAGATTCATAAGGAAATGCCAACAAATCAAAACGAATTCTTTCTGCCCCTGGAAGGAGTAGAAAGTGAACACTGTGCGCTAATAGTAAACAAGGGCTTGGATAAAGTTCAAGGATTAGACACCCATAAGGTTGAACTTAATAGCAGGCGAGCAGTTATTCATTCAAATAACCCTCAATCCATTTCGGAAGCGGTTAAGGCCATCAAAAATTTAGGCTATGGAGTTACCTCTGTCAAAAAGACCTTACCTGTGCTGGATATGACCTGTGCCTCATGCGCCGCTATTGTTGAAAGTATTCTGAAAGCTCAAACTGGTGTATTGGATGCTTCGGTAAATTTTGCCACTGCCAAAGCAACTGTAGAATATATCCCTGGAGTTGTTGAAATACCTGACCTCAAAAAAGCTGTGCAATCCATCGGTTATGATCTATTAATTGATAATAACCCAGAGGAAACGGGTACGCTTGAAAGCATTCAACAGAAAAACTTTACTCAATTAAAAAGGAAAACCTATTGGGCCCTGGCATTAGCCACTCCCGTGGTGGTGATTGGGATGTTTTTTATGGATTTGCCTTTTGCTCATGAGATTATGTGGGCGTTGAGCACTCCGGTGATTTTTTGGCTGGGCCGGGATTTTTATAAAAATGCCTGGAAGCAAGCCAGGCACCGTTCAGCTAATATGGATACCCTGGTAGCACTAAGTACCGGTGTTGCTTATACTTTCAGTGTTTTCAATACCTTATTCCCTCAATTCTGGCACCAAAAAGGCTTGCATGCACACGTATATTTTGAAGCAGCCGCTGTAATCGTTGCCTTTATTTTATTAGGCAAGCTTCTGGAGGAAAAAGCCAAAGGCAACACTTCCTCTGCCATCAAAAAATTAATGGGATTACAACCCAAAACGGTTACCATAGTACACTATAATAAACATCAGGTTCAGATTCCCATTGAAGAAGTGAAAATTGGCGACATCGTTTTGGTGAAGCCCGGTGAAAAGATTGCCGTGGACGGAACAGTAACCGAGGGTAGTTCTTACGTGAACGAAAGCATGTTGAGCGGCGAGCCTGTGCCAGTGTTGAAAAAGGAAAACGAAAAAGTATTCGCTGGAACCATTAACCAAAAAGGCAGTTTCAAGTTCAGGGCTGACAAAGTAGGCAGTGACACCATGCTTGCCCAGATCATCAAAATGGTACAGGATGCACAGGGCAGTAAAGCCCCGGTGCAAAAGCTGGTTGATAAAATTGCCGGCATCTTTGTTCCTGTAGTTATATTAATCGCCATAGCCGCATTTATTGCCTGGAATCTAATGGGAGGTGATAATGGTTTCACCCAGGGACTGCTTGCTTTGATAACCGTTCTGGTCATTGCCTGTCCCTGTGCACTGGGATTGGCCACACCTACAGCCATTATGGTAGGTGTGGGGAAAGGGGCGGAAAAGGGCATCTTAATTAAGGATGCTGAAAGCCTGGAACTAGCGAAAAAAGTGAATGCGGTACTATTGGATAAGACCGGAACAATCACACAAGGTAAACCCATTGTTGTCAACGAATTTTGGATTGACCAGGATAATTTGCTCAAACAGATTCTGTTCAGCATTGAAAAACAATCCGAGCATCCATTGGCAGAAGCGGTAGTCCAACATTTGGACCATCAACAATTCGTGCTGATTTCCGATTTTGAAAGCATCACGGGTAAAGGAGCAAGAGCCACATACGGACAAGAAACCTACTATGTAGGGAATAAAAGGCTGTTGGAAGAAAATAGTATTGCTATTGAAAGCTCAATTCTCAAACAGGCTCTGCAATGGCATCAACAGGCCAAAACAGTTATCTTGTTTGCCAACAGTGAAAAGGCACTGGCAATATTAGCAATTGAAGATCAAATTAAACCGACCGCCAAAACTGCCATTAAGGAATTACAGGATCAGGGCATTGAAGTATTTATGCTCACGGGTGATAATGAAGTTACTGCAAAAGCGGTTTCCCAAAATCTGGGTATTGATCATTACCAATCCGAGTTATTGCCGGATCAGAAAGCTGCGTTTGTCAAGCAATTACAGAAAGCAGGCAAAGTCGTAACCATGGTTGGTGATGGAATCAATGACAGCACCGCCCTGGCCCAGGCCGATGTAAGTATTGCCATGCGTAAAGGAAGTGATATCGCCATGGATGTAGCCAAGATGACTATCATTTCATCAGAACTGACCAAAATACCGGAGGCTATCCGGTTATCGAAATCGACCGTAGCTACCATTAAACAAAACCTGTTTTGGGCCTTCATTTATAATCTGATTGGTATCCCCATCGCCGCAGGAATTCTTTACCCGTTCACCGGGTTTTTGCTCAATCCTATGCTGGCTGGAGCGGCTATGGCATTGAGTAGTGTAAGTGTGGTAAGCAACAGCCTAAGATTGAAGTGGAAAAAGTAAGCATCTGTAAATCTTGCAAATCAATTCCAAAATCGTGTAACAGATAAAATTACAGCACTAACGAAATTAGTATCATAAAAAGATCAAATTCTGAAGACAATGAAAAACGATAATAAAACCCTAAAATTCAAAACCAACATCAATTGTGGTGGATGTGTGGCCCAAGTGAAGCAAATCCTGGATGATGCAGAAGGTATCTGCCATTGGGACGTGGATACGGACAACCAGGACAAAGTGCTCTCCGTGTATTCCCAAGGGATTACCGAAGAGGAAGTAATCCAGCAAGTGACGGGAGCCGGATTTAAAATTCAATTGTTAAACCAATAAAATTAATGAGATGAAAACTATGAAAATAGCGTTAGTCTCAATTCGCAATGCTGTAAGACCTGGATGAAAAAGCCCCATCAATAATAAAAAAATGGGTAAGCCGGATCACCTTGGGGGATTATCATTCTTCTGGTGATTGGTATAGCCGCTGTTCAAATATTTAATCTTTAAAATCAATTATCATGAAAAATGTAATATTAACGCTTGGAGTCGCGGTAGTTCTTGTGAGTTGTGGATCATCCAACAAATCAGAAGAAAAAACCGGACAAGAAGCAACTGCTAAAGAGCAGTCTACGACGGAACAAGAATCCATCGCAAATGGAAACACTGATGTAAGCTCAGTAATTGAGGCTTATCTCTCCATCAAAGACGCCCTGGCCAATGATGATCAAGAAGCAGCTGCAACAGCAGGCACTGCACTTGCCAGTGCCCTGGGCAACATGAAAATGGATCAGGTCGCAGAAGATCAAAAGACAGAGGTCAATGAGATCATAGAAGTGGCAAAAAATCACGGTGAGCATATAGCAGAAAGCGAAATTGATCACCAGCGAGAGCATTTTGAAGCGCTTGGTAAAGACATGAAAGATTTGATCGCCATCACCGGAACCGACCGTAAGCTCTATCACCAATATTGCCCCATGTATAATGACAACAAAGGAGGAATGTGGCTGAGCGCATCGGAAGAAATCAGAAATCCATTGCTCGGCTCTAAGATGCTTAAGTGTGGCAAGGTGGAAGAGGTTATCAACCTCTAAACCATGTTGAAAAAAGTGCTGATTGCCATTTTGATATTGGGTGTGGGAATGCAATTTATTCCCGTGCCCAAAAATCAAAGTGATGAACTAACGGAAACGGATTTTTTCCAGTCAGTGGATGCTCCCTTTGTCATCCGAAATATGGTAACAGCTTCTTGCTACGACTGTCATAGTAACAATACCGATTATCCGTGGTATGGCAGGGTTCGTCCGTTGGCTTGGTTCCTTCAAAAACATATAGATGAAGGCAAGGAAGAGCTGAACTTTTCTACCTTTCAGGAGTATTCTGACCGTATGAAAAGAGAAAAAATCCGCTTTACGATTTCACAAATCCGTGATGGAAAGATGCCCCTCAAAGAATATCTATGGATGCACCCTGAGGCTGACTTGAATGAGGAAGAAAAAAAGCAATTAATAGAATTTTTTGACCAAGATTAACAATGGAACCAACTAAAACCGAGAAATCATTCTGTGTACTGTTGCTCACCACAAGTATCTATGCATATCCACAAACCTAATATAGAGATCCAGAGAGGGGAACGTGGATAACCTACCAGTCAGGTCCTTAGTGACTTTGTTAATTTTTAGACTAGTCTAACATTTTTATTTGTCAAAACATATATATATTTTAGCTATGTCAATTTAATTAGACATGGCTAGTATAAAAATTCAATGCCTGATCGTTGCTTCTACCGGCTTCTTGTTAAATGCATGCGATGGGGTATTTCCTGATGCACCAGCTGAAAATGAGTTACTGGACGGACCAATTGAAGGGCTATCATTTCCGGAGCAAAATGTTTTTTTGGCCGGTGACGTGGCATTTAATGACGAGGTTTTCACTTCGGAAAGCGGATTAGGGCCTTTGTTTGTGGCAACCTCCTGCGGAAGTTGTCACCCGGGTGATGGGAAAGGACATCCCTTTACCACGCTTACCCGGTTTGGTCAAACCTCCCCTAACCAAAGCACAAACGTTCCAAAGGGAGCTCCACAGCTTCAGAATAAAGCCATACCGGGTTTTGTGCCAGAGCAGTTACCGGCTGGGATGCCATTTATGAAATTCACCCCTCCGGCAGTCACTGGACTGGGGCTGCTGGCTGCCCTCACCGATGAACAGATTTTGGAAAATGCTGATCCAAGTGATAGTGACGATGATGGAATATCTGGTGTTCCTAATTTTATTAATCCACCTGGCTATTTTCAGCCGCAATGGTTTCACCGGCAAATAAATGGTCGATTTATAGGACGCTTTGGTAAGAAAGCCGCGGCCATTGACCTACTGCAGCAAACCAGTACCGCTTACAATCAGGACATGGGTATCACTTCTACCTTTGAGCCGTTAGATGTGGCTACAGGTCTTACGATTGATCCGGAAGTAAGCGATCAAACCATACGGGATGTGGTGTTTTACCTAAGAACCCTCAAAGCGCCTATTCAAAGAGATCCGGAAGCCGCTGATGTGATCCAGGGACAGCGGCTGTTTAATGAGATAAAGTGTGGCTCCTGCCATTTATCTTCATGGACTACTCCGGAATCTGACATAACTACCCTGAGTAATAAGACTTTTCATCCCTATACAGACCTGTTGCTTCACGACATGGGTCCTGAATTGGACGATGGAGCTACTGAAGGTTCTGCGGAGACCTATGAGTGGCGGACTCCTCCCCTTTGGGGGCTTGGACTTTCACCGGACTCCCAAGGGGGAGAGTTCTTTCTTATGCATGATGGCCGGGCCAAAAGTATTGAAGAGGCTATCTTAATGCATGGGGGTGAGGCAGCCACCAGCCGGGATAGCTTTGAGAAACTTAGCGATCCAGAGAAGCAAATGCTTCTGACTTTCCTTAAATCTCTCTAGCATGATGGATCGTAATGCATTTCTGAAATTAATGGGTGGCACCTGTCTTGCCGCTTCTGGCATTCCGGGTTTTCTTACAAGCTGTACAACGGTACATAGGGTCAGAGTAATTGCCCGGGGTAACAAACTTACCGTTTCAAAACAAGAGTTTACCGAGGATCCGGAAAAACCGAGAGCGGTGGTACTGGTGAGAGAGGTATCGTTGGCATTTCCTATCGCTTTATACAGATCTACAGCCGACGACTATATCGGGCTTTGGATGGAATGCACCCACAAGGGTTGCGAAGTGAAAGCACAACCTGACTACCTGGTTTGTCCTTGTCATGGTAGTGAATACGACGCAAAGGGTAATGTAATACAAGGCCCTGCGGAGGCTAATCTTAAATCATTCAGCACAAGTACCGATCATGAAAATATTTATATCCATCTATAAAGTTGGTTGTCTCCTGTTTTTTATTGGCTTAAATCCTTGGCTATTTGCCCAAGAGGCGGACAGCTTACAATTACAACTTAACATGGACGCGGTTTACAACCGCCCTTTTCTATATGAAGGTAGCTTTCCGGTAGCAGTGGGAGGTTATATAGAAGCGCATGGCGAATATTTTGTGTCCGATGGCATTACTGAGGGAGTTTCTTTTAAGATTCCCAGGATGACTTTGTTTGTTTCTTCCACAATCTTGGATCGGCTCAAATTTCTCTCTGAAATAGAGTTTGAAGAAGGCACCAAAGAGATTAACATTGAGTTTGCAGCTCTGGATTTCGAATTTCATCCCTTAATAAATCTCAGGGGAGGAATTATCATGAACCCGATCGGTGCGTTTAACCAAAATCATGACGGACCGAAATGGGAGTTTGTTGATCGCCCGATTTCGGCAACCACCATCATCCCATCAACTTTCAGTAACGTAGGGTTTGGTTTACATGGCAAAACATATCAGGATCAATGGGTTTGGGCTTATGAGGCCTATGTGACCAATGGTTTTGACGATAAAATAATTACCAACAGTGAAGGTCGCACATGGCTTCCAGCTACTAAAGAAAATACGGATCGTTTTGAAGAAAACTTCAACGCTGTTCCCCTCATCACATTGAAAACCGCAATTCGCCATCGGAAGATTGGGGAAATAGGTTTGTCATGGATGGGCGATGTGTATAATAAATACGAGGAGGACGGACTGATGCTGGATGAAAAAAGGAGACTGGACGTAGTGGCCATTGATTTTAATTCCTCGGCCATTAAAAATCTGGACATTATAGGTGAATGGGTATGGGCATTCATAGACGTTCCCACTACCTATTCTCAACAGTTTGGTACCCAACAACAAGGTGGATTCATAGATTTTGTTTATACTATTGTAAAGAGCAAGATGCTAGGTTGGGAAAATGCCAAAGTTAATCTGGCGGTGCGATTGGAACATGTGGATTATAATGTCGGATCATTTGTAGAAACTGGAGGTAGTATTCATGACGATGTACAGGCCATAGTGCCTGCGATAAGCTTCAGGCCTTCATCGCAATCGGTGATAAGGGCAAATTACCGATACACCTGGCAGACTGATTTATTGGGCAACCCAGCAGTACGAACGGCAGGGTTTCAGATTGGTATTTCCAGTTACTTTTAGAAAATCATTTTTATCTAAACTTAAATTGCAAATGGAAACTAATTTCTATCTACTATCGTTTAAGTAATTGCTTAAATATTTAATAAACGCAAGATATGAAATGCATCCGGGTTCTTGCTGACGTAAACCAGATCAAACAATGTAAGGAAGATCTACTTAGAGTTGAAGCTCAGACCAGGTCGATCTCCAGAGTCTTAGGACTGGCGGGAAATGAAGTGAGGTTAAAGATTCTCTTTTTGATTCATCGAGAAAAATCGTTATGCCCTTGTGATATTAGTGATATCCTGGATATGTCGGTACCAGCTATTTCTCAGCATCTACGTAAGTTAAAGGATAGTGGATTGGTACAGGATAAGAAAGTGGGGCAAACCGTGTTCTACTCAATTGTTAAGCAGAATACTAAAATAATTGAGCCTGTTTTAAACAATCTTGGAAAAATCGTGAAAAAAATATCGGAGAAATGAAAACAGCGATTGATCAAAAAACACAGTCTAAGTGGGTAGGGGCAGGATTGTTGGCCGCCATAACTGCTTCGCTTTGCTGTATTACACCTGTATTGGCTTTATTATCTGGAGCCAGTGGTATCGCTGCTACCTTTTCCTGGCTGGAACCGGTACGCCCTTTTTTGATTGGATTAACCGTCTTGATTTTGGGAGTTGCCTGGTATCTAAAATTCAAACCGGTAAAAACCGAGGTAGATTGTGCATGTGATGATGAGAAGCAGCCATTTATCCAATCCAAAACTTTTCTTGGTATAGTTACCCTGTTGGCAATAGCAATGCTTAGTTTTCCTAGCTATTCTCATTTTTTCTATCCGAGTACCAATCAATCTTCCATGGTCAATGTGACTGATTCCAGTATCCGATTACTGGAGGTGGATATAAAAGGCATGACCTGTGCGGGCTGTGAGGAACATGTCAAACACGCAGCCAGCCAATTAGAAGGTATATTACAAGCTGATGCCTCATTTGAAACCGGTACTGCCAGCATTCGCTACGATCAATCGTTGGTTTCCAAAGATGAAATTGTGGTGGCTGTTAATGAGACCGGTTACCAAGTCATTGGTATTGAAGAAATCCCACCTGAATAACTCAACAAGATTTACTAAGAATGGAAAAAGAAATCTTATTACAATCAACAATTACCTGTCCCCACTGCGGACATCAAAAAAAGGAGACCATGCCTACCGATGCCTGTCAGTTCTTCTACGAATGCCAAAACTGCAAGGAAGTAATCAAGCCCAAAGTCGGTGATTGCTGCGTTTATTGTTCTTATGGTACCAATCCATGTCCTCCTGTGCAGCTTAATTGAAATAGATTTTTCCCATGTTACCTAAAGATTTAACCGAAGACACTAGAATCAGACTGAAAACCATCAAGGGACAAATTGAAGGTCTGATAAGGATGCTTGATGAGGACCAGCCCCCAGAAAAGATCCTGGTACAATTTAAATCTGCTAGCAAAAGTTTGGACAAAGCCCATTATCTGCTGTTGGATGAAGTGTACCGCAAGGCGTTGGCGCTAAAAATCGTTGAAGTGGTAGATGCTTGTCCTGGAAACTGCGGGAATGAGGATAAAATTGAATTCATACGTAAGCAGTTTCCAGAATTGGGATTAGAGGATCTTACTGAAAAAATGAAGGAAATTACCCAGGTGAAAATACAGTTGGATCAATTCAATAAAGAACGGTAAAATTCTTCTGCAATCACTTGGCCACTACCCCCCTACCGGTTATAAGTTTACTTCATAACGGATTAACTAAAGTACCATCATGAAACGTTCAGTAGAAGTTTTTATAGCCGCTTGCCCTTTATGTGACCCCATAGTAAAACTGGTCCAAGAAACCTCTTGTGACAATTGTCAGGTAACAGTTTATAATTTAACCAGGCAATGTGAAGACAAAATGATCTTGGACAAGATCAAAGCTTATGAGATCAATCATATACCTTCTATAGTGGTTAATGGCAAATTGCTGAGTTGCTGTACTAACAAGATCAGGCGGTCTGATTTGGTCAACGCAGGAATTGGTCAGATGTAATGAACCGAACCTTGATAGAAAATACCACCACAGCCGGTACTTCACTACTGGTTTTAGTAGCACCTAAATTTTGTTGCTGGAGCTCAGCGTTGGCCGCAATTAGCAGTGGTAGTAGCTATCTGGCATGGGTTTACCCGATGCGACCTTTATTATTTGGGCTTTCTTTCCTGCTCATAGGTTACAGCTTATTTAAAATATATAGTAAAGCCAACAAGAAATTGGATGGCGACCGGTGTGATCGGTACGGAGGTTGTAATACTTCTCGGTTGCATGCCCGTAGATTTGCATGGGTGTCTTTGATTTTCGTTCTGGTAATGCTCTTTGTAAGTTATCTGTAAATGAAGTGTTCTGGATACAACACTTGGTTTATACTGAGCCTGCTAATATTCCTTCTCCCAAAGAAAGTAATCGCACAAGGACCGCCTATCTTTACGGACACCCCCATCATGTTGGGCTTGGAAGGAGCTGGTGTACGGACATTTGGAAATGTTTTCCATAAAGAAAATTCTGAGGGCTATATACACATTCTTGCCATTCCATACAATCTCACCAGTAAATGGCAAGTGGGAGGTATTATGCCTTATATGTGGGTTTCTCCTGAAGGAAAAGAGAATCGAACCGGAATCGGAGATATCAAATTTTTCACAAAATACCAGATCTTCCAAAAAGATGGCAAAGCAAAGACCTTACGGGGGTTGGTAAAACTAACAGAGACATTTCCAACCGGGAATTCCAGCAAAGACAAAGCCCTTGGAATGGGTGCTTATCAAACCACTATCAGCTTAGTAAGTGGTTATATTACTACCAGGTACGGTTTGTATACGGAAATTGGCTATAATATTGTGTCAGATGGGCTGCCGGATAATTTTATTTACTATCTAGGCTTTGGATATCCCTTATTACCTCAGCAATATCCTCCCAAGCAATTGAACGTTTTCCTGGAGCTAAACGGCAATTATGTTTTTTTTGAAAACATTGGTAATAATCTATTTATCGCTCCCGGGATTCAATACATCCCTGGGCGCAGGGTGCTTTTCGAAACAGGAATACAACTGCCAATTGAAGAAGCGACGGAAGAAAGTCAACAAACCAATTTCATACTGAGAATTGGCACCAGAATCTTAATATTTTAAATCAAAACCATGAACGTTATAAGAAGAAATATCATGCTGTTGTTTTTGATCTTGACCTTAACCCCAGCCCTTTTGGCCCAAGATCAAAATGAATTGGACCAAGGGCCAAAGTTATTAGTGCGAGTTGACGGCTTGAGTTGTCCCTTGTGTGCCTACGGACTGGGAAAAAAAACTACTTAAAATCGATGGTGTTAAAGCAGTTAAGATTTTAGTGGATGAAGGAGAGGCACTGTTAACCCTAAACAAGGACACAGAGATCAATGAAAATGTTATTCGACAGGAAATAAAAAAAGCAGGGTTTACTGCCAGGGAAATTGTCTTTGTTGATAAGAAAGTTATAAATGAGCATTAACCATTGGTATCTGGCGCTTATACTGTTTGCCGGTTGCCACGCTGATAATGAATGGTCGTTTGAAAAAAATATTGAGTTAGGGGGTGTATCACCATTGGGAATCACATTAGCTGACTATGGGTTGGTGGTTTCAGATCCGGATAATAATCGAATTCTTAAAATTGATCTAAGTGGAAACATTCTGGAAATATGGTCCGGCTTTCAAAGGCCCATGCATATCACCGCCAAGAATTCAACAGTTTATGTGCCAGAATTTCTGAATGATTCCATTAAAATGTTAGGAGCAAATGCGATCAAGTCATTGGTACTTGAGACGACTTTCGATGCACCTGCCGCCATCGATATTGAAGACAATATTTTGGCGGTGGCGGATTTCTACAACCACAGGATCGTATTAAGTATGGAGGGGCAAATCACCAGTATTGGATCAAAAGGTCATGAAGACGGAAAATTGTATTATCCCACAGATGTTAAATTGTATGACGACAAAATTTATGTGGCTGATGCCTACAATAACAGGGTCCAGGTCTTTGATAAATCAGGGGAGAGTATAAAGATCATAGGCTGGCAGGATGCTATTGACGTAGCTACAGGCTTGGAGATCTTTGATGATCAAGTTTTTGTTACCGATTTTCATAGTAACAGAGTTTTGATTTATAATCTCCAAGGAAGGTTGTTAAATGTGTTTGATGACCAATTCACAGGACCCACGGACATTCTAATGGTAAAAGATGTGATGTACGTTACCAACTATGAAGGGGGGTATATTACAGTTTATAGAAAAAATCAAAGTATCTAGTGATGCAGCACTAGCGCAATAGAACTTAGTCAATACACAACTTTTCAACTGTGAATTCGTTAAATTTACCGGTTCAATGAAAGTAATATCTTTGATATTAGCCCTGTTCCTTTTCGGAACAATCTTTATTCCATGCACGGACTCTGATGAGATTCAGTACCAGAAAATGGAATTAATCACTGATGCAGCTCAGGATTCGGACATTCATTTTGATTTCTGTTCTCCACTATGCAGCTGTCACTGCTGTCATTCTCATGTTATCGCAACTATTATGGTATTCGATTTTCAAGACAACCAGCCAGAAGAGGAGCGGCCTTTTTATCAGGATACCATCACAGAATATTCCTTTCCATTCTGGCAACCACCTAAAGTTTCCTAGTTCCTTACAGGTATTAGCACGATTCATTTCTTTCGAATAGTGCTGTAGTCATTACCTGTAGGTTTATCTTTTGGTCCTCGTATCAGGACTTTAATTATCACTTTTTTAAAAAAGAACGGAGCCCAATTCCAGACTCCAAATTAATCTGTTGGATAGTCGGTATGTGGTCATTTGCCTATGGGGTTCTTTCTAGGTAAACTGAAATATTCATGATTAATAAAATCATATCATTTTCGATCCATAATAAATTTATTATCGGACTGATGACGTTGGTGCTGATCGGAGCGGGTGTCTATTCAATGAACACTCTCAATTTAGGTTCGGTCCCTGATATCACCAACAATCAGGTACAAGTAATCACAGTATCTCCCAATCTGGCCACCGAAGACATAGAGCAGTTTGTAACCTACCCGATAGAACTGTCTATGGGTAATCTGCCAGGAGTAGATGAAATCCGCTCTATTTCCAGATTTGGTCTATCAGTGGTAACCATTGTTTTTGAAGACAATATGGGCACCTATCTGCCGAGACAACTGGTGCAAGAGAAACTTGATGAGTTGCATAAATCCATACCGGAGAAATTCGGTAGCCCATCAATGGGGCCAATTTCTACGGGATTAGGACAGATCTATGAATACACTATTCAACCGCAGGAAGGGTACGATACACTGTATTCACCAATGGATCTGCGCACGATCCAAGACTGGATCATAAAAAGACAACTAACCCTACTTGATGGAGTAGTTGAGGTCAATTCTTTCGGTGGTTACATCAAACAATACGAGGTGGCGATCAATCCGGAGAAGCTCAACGCCATGAATACCAGTATTTCGCAGGTTTATGAAGCACTGGCAAGGAATAACGTCAATACGGGAGGTGCTTATATCGAGAAGAACCGGATGTCCAACTTCATTCGGGGTGAAGGTTTAGTTCGCTCATTAGATGATATCGGGAAAATTGTCATTAAGAACGAAAACGGAATTCCGATTACCATAGATGATATAGCTGAAAAAATTCATTTTGGAAATCAAGTCCGATACGGAGCCTTTACTCAAGATGGTGAGGAAGCCGTTGGTGGTATCATCATGATGCTGAAGGGGTCCAATCCGAACGCTGTGATCCAAACCGTAAAAGAGCGCATGACGGAGGTGGAAAAATCATTACCAGCAGGTCTTGCCATCAATACAATTATAGATCGCAGCGATTTAATATCACGAACCACAGAGACAGTAAAAACCAACTTGCTTGAAGGAGCCTTGATTGTAATTTTCGCCCTGGTGATTCTGCTGGGAAGTTTACGTGGCGGGATCATCACGGCTACCACTATTCCGCTTTCCTTGCTGTTTGCTTTCATTTTGATGAAACAGTTTAACGTGTGGGCCAACCTAATGAGCTTGGGTGCTATTGACTTCGGGATTATTATTGACGGAGCGGTGATCATCATTGAGGGAACAGTTTTTGAAATTCAGAAAAGGATCAAATCCGGTAATCTTAATTTCAATCAGCAAGTGATGGACGAAGTAGCCAACCAAGCCGGTAGTACCATGATGGGATCAGCATTTTTCGGGCAGACAATCATCTTAATTGTATTTGCTCCCATTTTATTTCTTACAGGTATAGAAGGCAAGATGTTCCAGCCTATGGCCTACACCTTTGGTTTTGCCATGATAGGAGCCATTATTTTATGTCTCACTTACGTGCCCATGATGTCCGCGTTATTCATGAAACCTGTCCAGAACAAAAAGAATTGGTTTGGACGTTTCGAACGATGGTTGGAGAAAATCAGTGACAATATAATAGGTGGAATTCAGAAGGCTTACTTGCCTCTACTCAAAAGCGCTCTCAAGTTTAAGACCACAGTTATCGTTGTTGGCCTATTGCTGCTCACAGTAGTTGGATTTATTTTTTCACGTATGGGGGGGGAGTTTATACCTCAATTGGATGAAGGAGATATTGCTATGCAGGCCTTAATTCGGCCAGGGAGTTCTCTGAGTGAATCTAAAGATGTTTCGATAAAAATTGAAGAGCTGTTATTGGAGAGCTTCCCGGAAATTAAGACGGCAACCGCACGTATTGGAGTGGCCGATATTCCTACTGACCCAATGCCCATGGATATTGCCGATATGTATCTCATCCTGGAAAAAGACAAAGACAAATGGGTATCCGCCGAGACCAAGGATGACCTGATTGAGCAGATTAAGGATAAGTTAGAAACTCATCTAGCCGGGGTTAACCTGGTATTTACCCAGCCGGTGGAATTACGATTTAACGAATTGCTGGAAGGAGTACGGGAAGACATTGCAGTTAAGCTTTATGGGGAGGATTTGGAGGTGCTATACACCAAAGCTCAGGAGATGGCAAATATCATTTCTACGGTACCGGGGGCGGTAGATGTAAATCCGGAAAGAACTTCAGGGCTCCCACAAATGACCGTCCGGTACAACCGTGATAAGGTAGCGCAATATGGCCTGGATATTCAAAAACTAAATGAGTATGTGAGCTCTGCCTTTGCTGGAGGTGTGGCTGGAGTAATCTTTGAAGGGGAGAAACGCTTTGACCTGGTTATCCGCTTTGACGAGGCTCACCGAAAAAGTATAGAGGATCTACGTGCCCTCTATATTGATCTTGACGATGGCACCCAGGTGCCGATTAAAGAAGTAGCGGATATTAGCTACGTGCCGGGTCCTATGCAAATCTCCAGAGATAACACTTTTCGTAGAACCTATGTGGGAGTGAACACCAGGGGACGGGATGTGGAATCCGTAGTGACTGATATACAAAACAAGCTAAATACAGATCTTGAACTTCCCCCAGGATATTATATTACTTATGGAGGAGAGTTTGAAAACCTGCAAAGGGCTAAGCAACGTTTGCAAATTGTGGTGCCGATTGCTCTGTTTCTAATTTTTGTACTGCTCTACTTCGCACTAGGATCGTTTTCCCAGTCTATAACGATCTATATGGCTATTCCATTAGCAGCTATTGGAGGTGTTTTTTCACTTTGGATGCGGGACATGCCTTTTAGCATCTCCGCCGGAGTAGGTTTCATTGTGTTGTTTGGTGTAGCCGTATTGAACGGACTAGTTTTGATCAATCGCTTCAATTCATTGAAGGAGGAAGGGATGACCAATATTGAAGAACGTATTTTGACAGGAACCAAAGAAAGGATAAGGCCGATCCTGCTAACGGCAACCACGGATATTTTTGGGTTTTTACCAATGGCGTTTTCCACATCTGCCGGCGCTGAAGTACAGCGACCACTGGCTACTGTGGTCATTGGCGGGATGCTCACCGCCACTTTGCTTACGCTAGTGGTGCTGCCTGTACTTTACTCTCTTGTAGAAGGAAGAATTGATAAAAGGATAGGGCTTCAAATTCCTAAACCGACCCTTATTCTTGTTTTGGTGATGATTGGAGGGTTTGTCGGCATGCCATCCCTGACCAAAGCTCAGCAGCTACAAGAAAGCTCGAATAACGGGCAAAGTGATTACCATAATCTGCCTACGATTACACTGGAGCAGGCCAAAAAGAAGGCGATAGAAAACTATCCAAAAATCCAATCGATGTTGTTGGAGATTGAAAATCAGGAAGCATTAAAAAAAACAGCCTGGGATTTTGGTAATACCCAGGTTTTCACCGGTAAAGAGGAAGTGGGGAATGGCTCCGAAGGCGTAAACACTCAAATTGGTATTCAGCAGCAGCAAATTGACATCTTTGGTATAGCACCTAGGCTTAGATTACAAAAAGAACGGGTGGCCCTGGCTGAAAAAGCTCTTGACTTGTCTGTCATTGAATTGGAGCAGGTGGTGAGCCGGGCTTGGGCTCAGGTTTTTGCTACCAAAAATCAATACAGGGTGTATGAGAATCTTGATTCTTTGTTTGTAGATATTGAACGGGCAGCTCGCATCAGATTAGAAACAGAAGCTACGTCCAAGCTGGAGTACCTGGCTACATCGAATCAGGCCAACCAGGTACAGATACAAAAAGAACAAGCCTACAGGGATTATCTGAGTGCGTTACATCAATTAAACCTCTGGATTGCCATCGATACAGTTTTTACTGTTCCAGATGTTGCTACCAATCAATTGGATCAGCCATTGAACTATGTGGCAGATTCACTCCTAAACCACCCGATGTTAAATGTATCAAGGCAGCAGGTGGATGTAGCTAGTGCAGTTATAAAGGAGAGGCAATCTCAATTTTTCCCTCAGTTGCAAGGGCAATACGGAAATCAACAGGTAGATGGGCAATCAGGCTTTTATACTTACCAGATTGGTATCAGGATCCCGCTGCTTTTTGGGCCAGAGTTGGGGAGAGCCCAGTCAGCAAAGATTCAGAAAAATATAGCCGAGCAAAATCTGCGGAAAACCCAAATGGAATTGAACGCCGCTTATCTAAACAAGCGGGAGCAGTATTTGAAGTGGCGAAATTCCTGGGTTTATTATCGTGATGAGGCACTGACAATGGCTCAGGAGCAGCATGCCGGTGCGGTTACAGCTTATCGTGAAGGAGCCATTGACTACGTGACATTCCTGCAGAATATTCGGGATGCCATACGTATTGAAGTGGATTCCTGGGATGCATTTGGGAACTACTTGGACAGCCGCTACCAACTTGAATATTATTTACAAACATCAAATCAATAAACGGATAACGCAAAATATATAACAGATAAGAAAATGAAGAATCAATTGATATACGTATTGGTACCACTGATTGCAGCCCTAGCATTGATAGGTTGTAGCGATAGGACGGATAATGAGGAAACGCTTGAAGGCCGGGTCGAAGGTGAGCAAAGTAAAGAGGAAATGACAGTGGTCCATCTTTCTGATCTAAAGTTTAACAGCCTTAGTATGAAAGTTGACAGTCTTCCCACAAGGATACTATCAGGTATTGTGGAGGCCAATGGGCAACTGGAAGTGCCTCCGCAACATGAAGCAACGGTAACGGCTATATTGGGAGCTAACATTAGCTCGATTAAGGTAATTGAGGGTGATAAGGTAACTAAAGGACAGGTGTTGGCTTACCTGACACATCCGAACCTGACACAATTACAAACCAACTATATAAAGTCTTTTAGCCGTTTACAGTATCTCGAAAAGGAAATGCAACGCCAAAAAAGGCTTTATGAAGAAGAAGTAGCATCGG
>JAUIKU010000018.1 GCA_030430675.1 Bacteroidia bacterium
ATGGTGAAGAAATTAGAGAACTGGTAATGGTGGCCACAGATATTACCCAGGAAAAAGAAGCCAGGTTGAGATCCAGGGAAATCAACCGGGAAGAAATTGAGAAAAAAGTGAAGGAACACCGGTACCGTTCGGAATTGATCCTTGAGGGACAGGAAGAAGAACGAAGCAGGATATCCAGGGAAATGCATGATGGGGTGGGACAAATTCTGACCGCCCTGAAGATGAATATGGAATCCATGGTGCCTTCCAGCTCAATTCATACCCGGAGAAGATTGGAAGAATCCAAAATACTACTAAAAAACCTGATCGGAGAGGTGCGTCGCATATCGTTCAACCTACGCCCCAGCAGCCTTAGTGATTTCGGTATCGTACCTGCGGTCAAAAAATTCACCAGTGAGATCAGCCAGTTGTCAGGCATTGAGATAGAATGCATCAACAAAACGGGTTTCATCAACAGGTTGGATGTCCTGGTTGAAAACAACGTGTACAGAATTATTCAGGAAGCCATTAATAATGCTATTAAATACGGCAAACCTGAAAAAATTCAAGTAATTTTTGAACATGGGTTTGAACAACTTCACATAACGGTAGAAGATAATGGGACAGGGTTTGACCTAAAGGAAGTTGAGCAATCCGGGCACTTTAAGCTTTCAGGGCATGGCATATTTAATATGAGGGAACGAGCTGCGTTTATAGATAGCCAACTCTCCATATACAGCAAAATTGGTGAAGGAACCAGGATAACCCTGGCAGTCCCTATAAAAACTTAACCTATGGAACCGATAAAAGTTTTACTGGTAGATGACCACGAAATTGTGAGGAACGGCATCAAAATGTTGCTTGAACACGACAAAAACATTGAGGTGATCGGTGAAGCTTCAAATGGTCTGGAAGCACTTGATCAAATCAAGATGCTGCATCCAGATATTCTGATTCTGGATATTCGTATGCCGGTGATGAACGGAATTGAATTGGCTCAAATGTTGCCCGAACAGGCTCCTGGTCTTAAAACGTTAATCCTGTCCATGCATGATGATGCTGAATATGTCACTAAAACCGTTGAAAGCGGAGCCTTTGGATATGTTCTTAAAGATACCAGCAAGGATGAGTTTATTAAGGCCATTAAAACCATTTATGAAGGGAATAAGTACTTCTGTGGAGATATTTCTAACGTTCTGGTGAATCAATATCTGAATGTAATCGAGAAGTCGGATACCCAGGCGCCTGTTGAAACCAGTAACGAGTACCACCTGACCAAACGTGAGAAACAAATCCTGGGTTTATTATACCAGGGACAGAACAATAAAGAAATTGCCGATCAACTTGGAAAAAGCATCCGCACCATAGAAACGCACCGCTTTAATATTATGAAAAAAATAGGGGTAACCAGCGTTACAGACCTGTTCCGCCGCGTGGAACAAGAACCCCAATTAAAGCAAGTGATAACGTCAGCTTAACTTTTGCCAATTCTATAATTTCCGACCTCTTTCAATAGCCGATTTTTCGAAATCATCGGATGCACGGCAACTGATTTTCATATCTTATAAAATTAAGTAAAAATACGTAATTAGTATTGTATATAATACGTATATATACGTAATTTACAACTACAATATACTTAACTATTACTGATATGAGGAGAATTTTTACCATTGCACTATTTCTTCTGTGTGGCCTATGGTCACACCAGGCTTATGCTCAATTTTCCATAACAGGCGAGATCAGACCTCGCGCAGAATACCGGCACGGGTTTAAGACCCTGGCTTCGGATGAATCTCAGGCGGCTTTTTTTATAGAGCAACGTTCCAGGTTATATCTGGACTTCAAAAAGAGCAGAATGCGGTTTAAGCTTACCCTTCAGGATGTTCGTATTTGGGGAGGAGTCAGCCAGATTTACAAGGATGACAACACCTTATTCAATGTCTATGAAGCCTGGGGAGAGTATGCATTAAGTGAGGTTTCCAGCATCAAACTAGGACGTCAGGAACTGGAATATGATAATGCCCGGATACTCGGTAATCTTGACTGGGCCCAGCAGGGAAGAAGCCACGACCTGGTCAGGTATGTATATACCGGTAAAAAGGGCTCCAGCCTACACCTGGGGGCTGCTTTTAATCAGGAGGATGTGGTATCCAATCCAGAACCCCAAAGACTATTCGGCACCTATTACAGCGGAGTAAATAATTATAAAACCATGCAGTATGCCTGGTATCACAAGGACTTTGACAAAGGCACTGTGTCTCTTTTGTTCCTTAACAACGGAATGCAGGACCGGGTCGACTCTTCAGGGGTAAATTTTAGTCAAACATACGGGCTATACGCAACCAAGAAATTCAAGGGATTAAGCTTGGTGGGAGAGGCCTATTATCAGGGAGGTAAAGACGCATCAAGCAGGGAGGTTAATGCCTATATGCTGGCATTGAATGCTACCTTCAAAGCAGGAAAGCTACCAATCACCCTTGGTACAGACTATTTAAGCGGCACCGATCCGGGGTCTGACAGGAATAACTCATTTATGCCGTTGTATGGTACCAACCACAAGTTCTACGGTTTCATGGACTATTTCTATGTGGGTAATGGTCATGGCAACCGCGGGCTGGTGGATGTCTTTCTCAAGACCAAACTTACCCTGTCTAAAAAATCATCCCTGTTGGCGCATCTGCACAAATTTTCAGCCGCAGCCGATATAAGTGCCGAGGGAGGTGAATCCATGTCTTCCAACTTCGGATCAGAGGTCGACCTGGTTTACGCGCTAAAAGTATCTCCGGAAATCAGCCTCAATGTGGGCTACTCGCAATTTTTCGGTAGTGAATCCCTGGAGTATATCAAGGGGGGTGACAAAAGCGAAATAAATAACTGGGCCTGGATGATGTTCACTTTTAAGCCCAAACTTTTTGAATCCAAGAATAACAACTAATCATTAACAATTCCCAATCATGAAGAACACTATTAAAAACAAAATATTCTGGCTGCTAATACTATTTGCTTTTGTGTATCAGGCATGTGGACCATCAGCCACACAAAGTCCCACCGCACAGGCATCGGCAAGTATGTCAACTGGTCAGCAACTAGCCATAGAAAAGCCGCAGTTGACATTTGGCTTCATAAAACTCACAGACATGGCACCCCTGGCTATTGCCAAGGAGCTGGGCTATTTTGAAGATGAGGGGCTTTTTGTAACGATTGAGGCCCAGTCAAACTGGAAGAATGTACTGGACCGGGTAATCGACGGCCAACTGGATGGTTCTCATATGCTGGCCGGGCAGCCAATCGCGGCAGGTGCTGGCTTTGGTCGTCAGGCTAAACTGGTTACCCCCTTTTCCATGGACCTCAACGGGAACGGCATTACCGTATCAAACGAGGTATGGGCAAAGATGAAGCCTCATTTAACAGTGGACGCGCAAGGTAAACCGGAACATCCGATATCCGCCGATGCCTTGAAACCTGTAGTTGATGAATATAGGAATTCCGGCAAGCCATTCAAGATGGGCATGGTGTTTCCGGTTAGCACGCACAACTACGAAATAAGGTATTGGCTGGCGGCCGCCGGCATCCATCCCGGTTACTATTCAAAAGACAACATCCAGGGACAGATCGATGCCCAGGTCCTGCTTTCGGTAACACCCCCACCACAGATGCCGGCAACCCTGGAAGCTGGCACTATTTACGGGTATTGTGTAGGAGAGCCCTGGAATCAACAGGCAGTCTTCAAAGGCATTGGTGTTCCGGTGGCCACCAATTATGATATATGGAAAAACAATCCGGAAAAAGTATTTGTAATGACCGAGGAGTTTGTCACCACCAACCCCAATACCGCAGTGGCGGTCACTAAGGCCCTGATCAGAGCCGGAAAATGGCTGGATAATCCCGATAATCGTCCCAAAGCGGTAGGGATACTGTCGATGCCCGAATACGTAGGGGCGGATTCCGTGGTAATTGCAAACTCAATGACCGGGACCTTTGAGTTTGAGAAAGGGGATAAACGTTCTTTACCCGACTTCAACGTGTTTTTCAAATACCACGCCACCTATCCCTTTTACAGCGATGGCATCTGGTTTCTTACCCAGATGCGTCGATGGGGACAAATTCCGGAATCAAAACCAGCAGACTGGTACCAGGAGAAGATCCGGGAGATCTACCGGCCCGACATTTGGAGAGAGGCAGCTGCACTATTATTAGAGGAGGGTCAGTTAACAGCTGAGGAAATTCCGGATACTGATGGCTACAAAGATCCAACAGCGGATTTTATCGATGGCAAAATCTATGATGGTAAGGATCCACTAGGCTATATCAACAGCTTTGAGATCGGCTATAAGGATGAATCTGCCATCTAGTTGTAATCATACCAAATTCATTTTTAAATAAAAAAGCATGATATCTAAAGTTTTGCAGCCTGCCCGGGAACTGGTGGAGCCTAAGGAAAAGGTAACCCTGATCAATAAGGACAAGCTAATCAAAGTTGTGAAATTCATAGGCCTGGGATTCCTGGAGCCCCTGGTAAGGATTGGGGTGGGAGAGGAACCCCGGAAGAACGCCTTACTAATAGTGAAATCAACGGTATTTCCTGTTTGCTCTATTTTATTGTTCCTGGTGCTGTGGCACTACGGAGCCGCCTACCTGTTTAATGTAGAGGCCAACATTAAAATTGAAGCAGCCCGGGCCGCTCAAGGTGAAGCAGCGGCGCTGGCAATGAAGGAGTGCATAGCATCCGGTGATCTATCCTGTAAGCCAAACGTCCTGCCCTCGCCCAGCGAGGTGTACGAGGCAGCAGTAACCTTATGGCAGGACCATTTAGCTATTATGGCCAAGAAGGTGGCCTTTAGTGAGAAGGTCGCGGAAACCAATGCCAGCAGGCAGGCACAGGGACTTGAAATGATCACCTATACCGGGCGCCCTTCTTTTATAGACCAGATAAAAACCAGTATCCTCACCGTATTTGCAGGTTTCCTGCTGGCCATGGTATTGGCTGTCCCTGCCGGGGTATTGATGGGGCTCAGTACTACCCTGAGAACCTCTTTCAATTGGTTGATACAGATACTCAAACCGGTATCGCCGGTGGTGTGGTTGCTGCTGGTCTTTATGATCGTTAAAACCCTGATCAAAGACCCCTCCCTTGACAAATCATTTATCATTTCCTTCGTAAGTGTGGGGTTATGCTCCATGTGGGCTACCCTGGTAAATACCAGTTTGGGCGTATCTTCGGTTGACAAAGATTTTGTTAATGTAGCCAGGGTGTTGAAGCTTGGGATCGGTAAGAACATTCGCAAAATCGTTCTGCCATTTTCCTTTCCCTACATTTTTACCGGCCTCAGGATTACTATCTCAGTGGCCTGGATGGTGTTGATAGCCATTGAATTGCTGGCTCAAAGTCCGGGATTGGGTTCTTTCGTCTGGGAAGAATTCCAGAATGGCGCCAATGACTCCAATGCAAAAATATTGGTAGCCATGATCGTTATCGGGCTTATCGGATTTTTACTGGACCGGTTGATGGTGATGTTACAACGGCTGCTGGTGGTAAGCAAATCTGAAGCCAGTTGATATGAGTATACTGCAACTTGAAAAGGTGTCAAAATCATACGGTTCAGGAAATGAGCAGGTAGAGGTTTTGTCCGATATCAACCTGACTATCGGGGAAGGTGAGTTTGTGGCCATAGTAGGATTTACCGGAAGCGGCAAGACCACACTGATAAATCTGATTAATGGACTATTGTTTCCAGACTGTGGTACCGTGTTATTTAAAGGAAAGCAAGTAACCGGGCCTGGCCCAGAAAGAGGGGTGGTTTTTCAGAACTACTCGTTGTTGCCATGGCTTAGCGTCTACCAGAATATTTATCTGGCAGTGGATCAGGTCAGTCCGGGAACAACCAAAAAGGAGAAGGATGAAATGGTCAGGAAGTATATTGGTTTGGTTAACCTGACTCCTGCGTTGGAAAAGAAGCCTGCGGAACTATCGGGAGGTATGCGTCAGAGGGTTTCCCTGGCTCGTACCCTGGCCATGCAGCCCGAGGTATTACTTATGGATGAGCCCCTTAGTGCCCTAGATGCCCTGACCCGGGCGGTGCTGCAAAAGGAAATCATCAACATTTGGACAAAGGATAAAAGGACGGCCTTGTTGATCACCAATGATGTTGACGAAGGCATTTTGATGGCAGACCGTATCATCCCATTAAATCCTGGCCCTAAGGCAACCCTGGGACCGAATTTCAAGGTGCCCTTTGAGCGCCCCAGGAACTTGCTGGAGATCAACCAGGACCCTGTCTATAAGCAGCTCAGGAATGAGATAATTGAGTATCTGATTGAAATGGGCAATCACCGGCGGTCTGATTCCAGCGACTCACTGAAACTTCCGGATCTTCAGCCGGTCATGCCAGGCAGAGTTTTCCTGGGCAACAGGGAAAAGAGAAAAAAGGTAAAATATTTTTAACAGATGGAGCAAGTAACAACTAAAGATTTTGGCCAAGTAAACACCTGGTTGCTGGATCAACCAACTATGTTGCATTGTAAGGATTTGACCAAAGTTTATCCTACACCCAATGGGGACTACGTAGTGCTTGAGTCACTGCAATTAGAGGTCAGAAAGAGTGAATTCATTTCAATTATTGGGCACTCGGGTTGTGGTAAGTCCACCCTTTTGACCATGATTGCCGGTTTGAATGTTATTAGTGGCGGTAAGGTGATGGTCGATGATGATACGGTAACCGAGTCCGGTCCGGACCGGGCAGTTGTTTTCCAATCACCCAGTCTGCTTCCCTGGTTAACTGTCCTGCAAAATGTAATGATCGGGGTAAACCAGGTTTTTCCGCATGCTACCAGGGCCCAGAAAAGCGACATATGTCACTACTATCTGGACAAGGTTGGACTGGGAAGCGATACTAAGAAGAGGGCAGCCGATCTTTCTCAGGGAATGCAGCAGCGGGTTGGAATTGCCCGGGCATTTGCCCTGAAACCCAAAGTGCTGTTGCTGGATGAACCATTTGGCATGCTGGATTCCTTGACGCGGGGCGAACTGCAGGATGTCCTGCTGGAGGTTTGGCACCGGGAAAAGATCACTGCAGTAATGGTCACCCACGACGTGGACGAATCAATCTTTTTGGCAGACCGGGTGATCATGATGACCAGCGGACCCTATGCTAAAATTGGAGATGAGCTGGTAATCCCATTTGAGAGACCACGGCGCAGGGCTGAGGTACTGGAGCATCCTGAATACTACGATTACCGGGGGTATCTGATGAATTTTTTAAACCATTAACAGTGACTATTAAAGGCCAGCATACCAATGTCACCAAAACCATCTGCTCTTATTGTGGGGTGGGATGTGGTATTGAAGTGACCAAAGACAAAAAGGGTAACCTTGAGTTACGGGGCGACCGGGATTATCCTGTGAACCGGGGCATGCTGTGCTCAAAAGGAATGAACCTTCATTATACGGTGCAGGATCAGAGCGATCGACTTACAGTACCAAAAATGAGATGGAGTAAGCACCATCCATTGGAAACTGTTGACTGGGATACCGCTTTGAACCGGACTGCTGCTGTTTTCAAAACGCTTATTTCAAAGTATGGACCCGATGCCGTGGGTTTTTATGTTTCAGGACAATGCCTGACAGAAGAATATTATTTGGTCAATAAGCTGGCTAAGGGATTCATCGGCACCAATAACATTGATACAAATTCCCGGCTTTGCATGAGTTCGGCAGTAGCTGGTTATATGAAAACCGTAGGGGAAGATAGTGTGCCAATTAGCTATGAAGATATAGAGCAGGCAGACTGTTTTCTGATAGCCGGTGCTAATCCCGCATGGTGTCATCCCATCATATACCGCAGAATCGAACAACACAAAAACGAAAATCCAGAAGTGAAAGTGGTAGTGGTTGATCCGCGAATAACCGATACCGCAAGCCAGGCTGATCTGCATTTACAGATCAGGCCAGGTACCGATACCTACCTGTACCATGCGCTGGGCCGGGTGTTGATTGAAGAACATTATATTGATCAGGAATTTATCAGTAACCATACGGAGGGATTTGAAAAGTACCGGGAACTGGTATTTAGTAGATCGGTAGCGGCGGCAGCTGAAATATGTGACATTCCGGAAGACCAAATAAGGCAGGCGGCCCGGTACATTGGGGAGGCCAAAGGGTTTATCACCATGTGGGCTATGGGGCTAAACCAGAGCACCTCCGGGGTTAATCACAATGTTGCCCTGATCAGTTTGAACCTGGTGACTGGTAAGATAGGTAAACCTGGCTCCGGTCCTTTTTCACTAACCGGTCAGCCAAACGCTATGGGTGGCAGGGAAGTAGGAGGTATGGCCACTTTATTGGCGGCCCATAAGGTTCAAGCCAATCCTGAGCACCGGGACCAGGTGGCTAAGTTTTGGGGAGTAAGTAGCCTGCCGGATAAACCCGGGTTGACCGCAACCAATATGTTTGAAGCGTTGTCAAGTGGTCGTATGAAGGCAGTTTGGATCATATGTACCAATCCCTCCGTTAGCATGCCCAATGCGCGTTTGGTAGACAAGGCATTGAAAACTGCCAAATTTGTGGTGGTACAGGATATTTCAAATAGATCCGACACCCTGGCCTATGCCGATATGATTTTACCGGCGGCTGGTTGGCTGGAGAAGGAGGGTACCATGACCAATTCGGAAAGGAGGATCGGTTATCTGCCTAAATTGGTAACCCCTCCCGGAGAAGCGCTTCCTGACAGTGAGATTTTGATACGTTTTGCCAGGAAAATGGGTTATCACGGCTTTGATTACAGTGGTATGGACCAGGTGTACCGCGAATATTGTGCCTTGACCAAAGGGAGTACCATTGATATCAGCGGCCTCAGCTATGAACGGCTAAAATCGGAAAGGTCCATCCAGTGGCCGGTACCCGGTCCCGGGCATAAAGGTACCCCCAGGTTGTTTACCGATGGCCATTTCTATACCGGTTCCGCAAAAGCGTATTTTGCTGACCTGGAGGCAGTAGATCCGGTCGAACAACTGACCCCGGATTTACCGCTAATCCTGACTACCGGCAGGATCCGGGACCAATGGCACACCATGACCAGGACCGGAAAAGTAAGCAAGCTGAATCAGCATATAGCCAGACCAATGCTGGAAATGCACCCGGTTGATGCATTGACCAGGTCAATAGATGACAATGACCTGGTAGTAATCGAAAACGAACGGGGTCAGGTTAGACTACCGGTAAAACTAAGCGTTAAAATAAAACCAGGGGTGGTCTTTCTGCCTATGCATTGGGGCAAGATCCTGCAGTTTGACCAAAAACGGGCTAATAATCTTACCAACAGTTCCGTGGATCCCATATCTAAACAGCCTGGCTTTAAATTTACCGCAGTTCAGGTCACAAAATTCCGGAAACCATCGGAGAAGGTCATTGTGGTAGGAGCAGGAGCTGCCGCCTACCGGTTTATTAATACCTACCGCAAATTGGTGAATGAAGATGAAGTGCATGTGTTCTCCAAGGAGATCCATCCTTTTTACAACAGGGTTTTGCTTCCGGAATATGTAAATGACAACCTTGTTTGGGGTGACCTGGTCAAGTTCAAGGATGATGAACTCAGTAGACTGGATATATCCATCCATGTCGGCAATAGTATCGAGATAATTAACAGGGAGGCCAAAACGGTGACAGACGTTAAGGGAGCCATCCATTCCTACGACAAACTGGTGTTGGCTACTGGTAGCAGAGCTTTTCTTCCCAGTGACGTTCCCATCCATCTCCCAGGGGTATTTACCATGAGAAACCGGAAAGATGCCGATGATTTTAAAGAACTTATAGACCCTGGGACAGAGGTTATCATCGTAGGTGGAGGGCTTCTGGGGATTGAACTGGCAGCTTCCTTGAGAGAGGTGGAGGTTGGAGTCTCCATAGTGCAGTTGAGCTCACGATTGATGGAAAGGCAACTCGATGTGTTGGCCAGTACCTTACTCAGGGAAAAAATTGAAGATCTGGGGATCAAGGTGTACACCAATGACCAGGTTCAGGAGCTGGAACAAGTGGATCATCAGCGAATTACCGCTAAACTGAAAAGTGGCATCCATTTACAAAGCAGGGCAGTAGTTTATGCCATTGGCACCAGGCCAAATATAGAACTCGCCAGGCTGGCTGATCTGTCCTGTGGCAGGGGAATAAAAGTGAACCAATTCCTGCAAACCAGTGATCCTGATATTTTTGCCATGGGGGAGATTGCCGAGTATGATCAACGGCTCAACGGGATCACCGCTGCGGCAGAGCAGCAGGCAGATTGTCTGGCACATTACCTCAGCGGAGACTTAACCCATAATTACCAGGGTTCCATTTCCATGAATATCCTTAAAGTGGCTGATTTTGAACTGTGTTCTTTGGGAATGCCGGAACCTCCTTCTACTGACGCAAACTACCAGGAAATAGTATTCATTGACAAAAGCAGACACTACTATAAAAAATGTCTGGTAAAAGATGACCACCTGGTTGGAGCCATCCTTATGGGAGACAAAACCGAGTTTCCCGAATTCAAAAGATTGATAGAAGAGAATATAGAATTGTCCGAAAAACGCAAAGAGCTGCTGCGATCGGGTCAAACACCCAAAAAGGTAGTCGGCCCCTTGATTTGTGCCTGTAACAATGTGGGCCGGGGAAATATTGAGCAGGAATTAGCTGCTGGATCCACCACCTTGAATGCAATATGTCAATCCACCGGTGCAGGATTAGGATGCGGCAGTTGCAAGCCCGAGATCCAATGTATATTAGAAGAAAAAACCATGGTCACTAAAAATTTGTGATTACCTTGATAGGCGTAAAAGAGTTACCGGTAGTTAATATGGACGATAAATGCTTGATCAGAGTATTTACTAAAGGTGGTGTCATTAGTCCGGGTGATCTGCTAAAGATTATTCAGGTAGCAAAACAATCGGGCACGAACCATTTGCATTTTGGTTCGAGGCAGGATGTATTGTTGGGGATTCCCCCGGGAAAACTGCCGAAGTTGCGGGAAAGTTTGGGCAAGGAAATAGACTTTGATCTTAACGATGATGTACGGCAGAACATCGTTAGTTCCTATGTGGCGTTGGATGTAATGCCCTCCAAAAAATGGTTGGCGCCTCATATTTACCATTATATTCTGGATACCTTCGACTACAATCCAACTATCAGGATAAACATTGTCGATCCCTCCCAGTCGTTGGTGCCTTTGTTTACCGGAAAGATCAACTTCATTGCTTCGGATTATGACAACTACTGGTACCTGTACTTAAGATTTGAAGAACTATCTGCCAGGGTCTGGTCGCTGCCAATCCTGATTTACGGGTATGACCTGCACCGGGTTTCCCGGGAGATTGAGCGATTATATAAATTATATGCACTGGACCTGGAAAAACTGTTTCCCGAGTTGATCCAGTCAATGAAGATCAATACCCAACCGGTTACCAAGGAGCTGACCTTTCCCAAGAGCAATTTTCCTTACTATGAGGGAATAAACAGAATCTCCGAAGGCAAGTATTGGCTGGGCATTTACTGGCGAAATAATAATTTCGATATCCGGGTGTTGCGTGCGGTATGTAAATTGTGTCAAGCCACTAACATTGGGAAAATAAGTTTAACTCCTTGGAAGTCTATAATCGTCAAGACCATTCTGGAGAAGGACCGCATTCTCTGGGAGAAACTAATGGGGCAATTTGGTATGAACATGCGCCACTCCTCCCTGGAACTAAACTGGCACCTTCCCGCACTTGATGAAGAAGCGCTATCCTTAAAAAAGTTTCTGGTAAGGGAATTGGACAAGATCGATATTAGTACTTCAGGACTTACCTTTACCATTAAATCCGATCGGGACATTACCGTATTTACCTCAGTTGTTATCGAGAAAAGCCTACAATCGAAACACCGGGAGATCCCTACCTACAACGTCTTATATTCTAAGGATTTCAACCCAAATCACACAGAGTATTACCCCTTTGCCAAGGATATCCGGAAGGAGATTATCCCTCTAATTCTGGTAGAGCTCAGTCACAAGTATTACGAGCAACTTGAGAAAAAGGAAAACAATCCCGCCAAAGAGATCGATACACACACCACAAATAACACTTCATACCAGTGTAGCAACTGTCTTACTATTTACGACGAAAAAATTGGAGATCCCACCAATGGAATCGAACCGGGGGTAAGTTTTAAGAAGCTTCCCAATTCTTTTGGGTGCCCACTTTGCGGATCGCCAAAATCAGGGTTCCGGCCTATAGGATGATATCAAATTAAATATTCCCCGCTTTCATCTGCTTAACCGCATAATCGCAGGCCCTGGCGGTAAGTGCCATATAGGTCAGAGATGTACTGACGTTTCCCGAGGATGCCATACAGGAACCATCGGTAACAAACAGGTTGGGAACATCATGGGCCTGGTTAAAGGCATTCAGCACGGAATTCTTGGGATCTCTGCCCATGCGCGCTGTACCCATTTCGTGGATGGTGTTGCCAAAAACCGGTTCCGAAGTTGACACACTGATTTCCTTCAGGCCTGCCACCTCCAGCATCTCCTCAATTTGCTGATAAATATCTTCCCGCATCTTCATTTCGTTCTCTCCGTAGGCCGCAATCACCCTGATCATTGGAAATCCCCACTGGTCGGGGTTATCTTCGTCGATTTCTACCCTGTTTTCATAGTTGGGCAGGGTTTCTGCCTGGGTCCCCAATGTCATCACCCATGGTCCGTATTGGGTAAGGTTATGCTTTAAACCGGGCCCAATTCCTACTTGTGTAGCATCAATGCCCTGACGATGTGCACCTCCCCAGATGCCATATCCCCGTAGAAAGTCCATCTGCTGCTGGTCCACATTCCTGAACCTGGGTATGGCTACCATGGCCGGCCGGGATCCTTTATAGATGCGGTCTTCTCCTCCCTCCAGGATTCCTTGACCACTGATGCCGCTATGGTGGTCCATAAGGTAGTGACCCAGCACGCCGCTGGAATTGGCCAGCCCTTCTGAAAACCTGGGTGTCTTAGAATTCAGCAGAATGGCGGTGGAGGTCAGGGTAGAAGCACATAGAAATATCACCCTGGCGTGATATTCGGTTGCTTCCTTGGTTTCTGTGTTGATGACCCTGACACCAACTGCCTTGTCCTGTTTTTCATCGTATATCACGGAGTGAACCAGTGAGTGTGGTAACAGGGTCATGTTGCCGGTTTCCTCAGCGGCGGGTATGGTGGAACTGTTGGCGCTGAAATAGGCCCCATAGGGACAGCCCCGCTGGCACATGTTGCGCGACTGACACTCCGAGCGGCCTTTGAATTGTCCGGGCTCCGCCTTGGTAATATGCGCCACCGGATTGGGTATTAGTTTTCGATCGGTATAGTGGGCTTCCAGCCGTTCCTTAACCACTTTTTCACCGTGATTCAGGTCAAATGGCGGCAGGTAATGCTGGCCACAGGGAAGTGTTTGCACATCATGCTGGGCTCCCGCTACCCCAATGAATTTTTCCACGTAATCATACCAGGGGGCAATATCATCATAGCGGATGGGCCAGTCAGTCCCAACCCCGTCTTTGGCATTGGATTCAAACTCCAGCCGGCTGAAGCGATAAGCACCCCGGCCCCAAAGCAGCGACCTGCCACCGGTCTGGTATCCCCTGAACCACCAGAATGGCTTGTCCTCAGGGAATTCATACCTGTGCTCCTTGTCATTAACAAAAAAATGCTTACTGCCGGTGTCGAAGTTGTACTTGCGGTGCTGGATGAAGTAATCTTCTTTTTCCTGTTTGGTCAGGTGTCCCCGGTATTCAAACTCCCAGGGAGCTTTGTTGGCGGTGGGATAGTCACGGACATGTTTTACTTCCCGTCCCCGCTCCAGCACCAGGGTCTTCAGACCTTTTTCCGTCAGTTCTTTGGCAGCCCAACTCCCGGTCATGCCTGCCCCAACTACGATGGCGTCGAATGTATTGCTGTTAGTCATAATTTTTGCATAGTGCATAGTGCATAGGGCATAGTGCAAAGTGCAAAGTGCAAAGTGCAAAGTGCATAGTGCATAGTGCATAGCGCATAGGGATTTGCACCATCCGCTAATTCCTCCGTCCTTCGTCCCTGCTCCCTGCTCCTTCGTCCCTGCTCCCTACATCTGATTTCCTCTCATTATCTTATCCTCCGGTCCCATCTTCACATCTCCCTGATACGGTCCCGGAATGGGCCTGTAATCAAGATTCTGAGTGATGCCTGCTTCGCTGGTGAAGTACACAGTGATACACAGCTTTTTAAAAGTGTAGTAAAACGGGGCCTCACCGCTATCATAGTCTTTTTCCATTACCTGGCGATCCACCACTTCCAGATAGTCCACCCTTTGCTTATCAGATAACCCAGTAAAACTTTCTGCGGTTTCCTGTTGACAGCTCTTATCAAATTCTTGCAACCCAGTCAGAAACGTTTCTACGGTATCCTGGTCAAAGATATCCCTAAATAGCAGGTCAATAAATTCAACCACTTTTGCCTGGGAAGCTGAAGCTGTTTCAGTACTGGGGATGATGGTATCGGCAATAGCGTTGGCCAACCGCCCTTGTTGGGCAGAGAGAACCGAAAACGCGTCATTTTCAATTTGCTGCTGCTGACAACTTTGGATGGCACTGATCAAACCCGGACCGAACACTGCGGACTGAAGGATCCAACCGGTTTTACGCAGGGCTGCTCTTCTTTTCATGTCTGGAATTTATATTATTTCCACTGAAATGCGAAGTAAATTGCCTGTCCGGTGCCAATGTTGGTAGGGGCATGGGGTACCCCGGAGTCAATAAAGGCGAAATCTCCTACTGATGCTTCCGTCTCCTGCCCATCAATATGCATGCTTATTTTTCCCTGGATCACCAGGATGATCTCCTCTACCACATGGGTGTGTGGGTCGTGGCTGCTGGTGTTTTCATTGAGGTTGGTCACGTGCATTTCAAAATTCTCACACATGGCGGTGGGTCGGTCAAAGAAATCCCTTCGGCCGCCTTTACCGTGCTGTTGGTAGGGAACTTGGTGCCAGTCAACCAAGAGTGATCCTCCGGCCCGCCCACCCCTGGCCATATCCACCGATGCTTTCGACTGGTACTCAAGTAAATAATATGCTGCTGGTTCATTCCAGGTATTTTTAATGGTGTAGCGATCTCCTGGCTGGATCAATGCAATACTGCCGGGACCGAGTTCTTTCCGGTGGTCTGCAACGGATAGGGAAAGTCTGCCTTCCTTGATAATTATCAGGTTTTCAGATTCGTCCTGGTAGTTGTCCGGCAGGGCTTGACCGCTTTTCAGGGTATTAATACTTATTTTAAGCGACTGCAAGTGAGTGGTGCTTCCACTGGCCAGCAATTGGGTGGCTGGCGTGGCTTTTCCGCTGGGCCATTGATATACCCCGGAGGCTAAATTTTCTGAACGGTATATGGTAACCGGTGAATCTAATGGCGTATCCTGGCCGGGTTGTGCCATTACGGTAGCGGTGAGGGAACCAATCAGCAGAATTGGCAGTATTTGTTTGTAGTGGCGTAGATCAACTGACATCTTTATTAGGTATAGGGTTATTTTTCCATAACTATTCCATCAAATTGCCCTGGAAGATCCACTTCAAAAGTTATAAAACCGTCACTCCAGGTGTAGGCTATCTGCTTTTGCTGAACCATGGAAAAAACCTGCTTTGGTTCAAATTCGCACCTTATCTTAAATTCCAGGCCGGTTACCGGCAATGGTTCAAAATAGGTATTTCCACTGAAACCGGTAAGGTTAACCAGGTGCAATATCATGCCATCCACATGATCTTTCCCGTAGTTCCGGGGCAGGTTTAACCGGTATTGCTGCAATATGGTTTCCACCCTGGGGTGGGCATTGGTTTGGATCTGCTCAACCGCTTCGGGATACAGATAGTCAATAATATCCAATAGTAAATTTTTATGCTGCTCATACCCATGTAGGTAGTAAAGTTTGCCCAGGTTTATGGGTAACATGGCAGTCTTTGCCTTGGGGTAATTTTTGATGGCCAGGGCCTGATAACCGGTGGGATCATGACCTCCGATCTTCTCAGGTGGTCCGGGTCTGCCCTTGGCTAAAATGGGAAGGTACGTTTCGTCCGCCCGGCTAAAGTCATATAATCCCAGGTTGAATTTCCAGAATAACATAGTTTGACCCTGCAGGCGCTTAAACAGACTGTAGTTTTCAGGGGCTAGATAATTTCCGCTGCCATCATAGTCGGTGTTTTCCGGGGTTACCCCAAACAACTCCCGCATCGCCAGGGCATTTCTGAACAGGGTACGATTGGTAGCTATCAGGCTGGTGCCGTGGTCGACCAGTTCCTTTAGCGTTTCGATAGATGCCTGGTTGAGGCCAGTGATCTCCGGCAGGATGATCAGCTTATAGTTGGCCAGCTTATCTTTTAGGTGGGCTATCTGACTGTCTTCTATAATATCGTAGGAAAGATGCGCCTCGTTGAGCATTAATTGGACTCCCCGATATTCCTGCATGGGGTCTCCTCCGGGCCAATACCCCGGGGCTATTACTGCGATTTTTGATGCTGACAGATAACGGCCGAAATAGGGTTCATACCTTTTGTGGAACCCGTAAATGCTTTCAATGGCGGGCAGATTTCGCAAATCTTCATAGCCTCTAAAATCACCCATCAGGCTGATGTCCAGCCCTGATCCATGGGCGATGTTCTCATACAATCGTATGGCGATTTCTTCCGGCTCAATGGCATTGTAGCGGCTTTGAAAAGAGATTTGCTGGATGCTGGCATTGCTGGCGATATGATCCGGGTAGGAGTTGACCAGGCTGTTCACATTGTCTGAGGAATTGTAGGGCCAGTAGGGAAGGTCGCGGGTTTGGGATTCATGCCGTATGATATCCACGAAATTGGTACGGTAAGTGCATATAGCGATTTGATCGCTTTTGGACTTAACCATACGGTGCAGGTTTTTTAGCCAGTCCGTTACCGTAAACTGTTTGAACTCCTGGTATTTTCTAAATGCCGGGTCATCTATGTCTTCCTCCAGTGGCAGATCAAGTCCACCGCTAAACTCGGCGAACCGCTTTTGGTCGTGTATGTTCTGATCAATACCATGGTAAGTTCCTTGGTAGTGATTGGCGGTATGATAGCCGGGCATGTTGATGAACAGGCCGTCTATGGCATAATTATCAATTACTTCCTCTACGATCTCAATGGATTTTTCCTGTAAATAAGGGGCATTGATGGAGATCATATACAGGTCATCGTTAATTATCCGGTCTCCATCCGGGGAGATGTAGCACCAATCGGGGTGTTCCTGAAAAATGCTTTCATGGATCCGGCTAAAGTCGAATCTAACGATTACTCTGATTCCCTGTTGATGGCATTTTTCGATTACGTCACCCAGCATATCCGGATTCATGTAAGGGTTGATATAGTGTGAGTCAAGCTTGGTGGGATAAAATGCCATGATACCACCGGCATTGATAAGTAATACGTTGGTAGAAAACCGGTTGAGATCGGCCAGCAGAGAATCAACATCGAGTCCCGCTTCATAGGCCGGCAGGTTGGTTTGTATGAGGCGCAGATTATTGGCCTTCCACCAGGGCATTTCCGCGGGCCATGTGTCCCGGGAAGGGGAATGTATACTCGCTTCCCGGGGACCCGTAGAACAGGCAGCCAGCCAGCAAACTGAACCGGTTATAAAAAAGAATAACAGTTTTCTCATGGACAGGGTGGTATGTTACCTAAAGATCTCCTGCTAAACTGGTAAATACAAATTAGCGGTTTATTTCTTCGGTATGGATCAATTTAGGTTAATCAACTCTTTTTCCTATTTTGGTCAGTAATATCCTTCAAGGTTTACTTTCTTTAACCACCATATAAACACAATCCGAACAAAAATTCGAACATGAACAATAACATATTTGTATCGCTGGTAGTGGTCATTGCTTTATCGATAGGTGCCTGCAATGCCCCGGAACAGTCTTCATCTCAATCAGAGGCACCGACTTTGATGGTAGATGCTGCGGCTATTTCAAAGATTGATTCCACCCTGAAAGGTTTTGTAGCAGCCGGAGATATCGCCGGGGTTTCGGCATTGGTATTTGAGCGGGACCAGGAAGTTTACTTTAATGCCTTTGGCTATGCCGACCGGGAAAACCAGATTCCCATGGATCGCAATACCATAGTAAAGATCTACTCCATGACCAAGCCGGTAACCGGAGTGGCACTGATGACGCTCTGGGAAGAACAGCAGTTTGAGCTTGACGATTCACTGGCACAGTATGTCCCTGAATTTGCCAATATGCAGGTATACACCGGGGTGGATGAATCAGGCAAGGTAACTACAGAACCTGCCCACAGACCCATTACCGTTCGCGATATTACCCGCCATACCGCCGGGTTTTTGAACAATAACCAGGTGCCTGGTTTAAGTGAGATGCTGCAACAGGCCAATACCCGGGGATATGAAAATACCCTTACCCAGATGGCGGAAAACCTCGCCGGCATTCCCCTCTGGTTTCATCCCGGAGAACAGTGGGAATATGGGCTTTGCGTGGATGTACAGGCTTTGATGGTAGAAAGAATATCGGGTCAGCCTTTTGATCAATACCTGCGCGAGCATGTACTGGATCCCCTGGGCATGACGGAAACGCGTTACTACGTGCCCGAGGCAGACCGGGGTCGATTTGCGGCGGCCTATGAACGCAGTGAGGATGGTGTGCTAAGCCGGACCCCGGATGAAGAAGCCCATTCCTTTAATTATAACCAATGGCCCCTGAAACCCGGTGGTTACGGACTGACCGCCACCATCGATGACTATATGCGCTTCGCCCGCATGCTGGCAGGCAAAGGTGCCCTGGAGGATGTGACCATCCTTCAACCGGAAACCGTGGAATTGATGGCCACCAACCACCTGTCAGATAGTGTGACTGAGCGTTCCTGGTTGCCCAGCAAGGGACAGGTAGGTTTTGGTATTGACTTTGCGGTCCGGCTCAGGCCACCGGCATCGGAGGATGAAAAGTTTGGCGTGGTGGGAGAGTTTTTCTGGGATGGTGCCGCCAGCACCATGTTTTGGGTGGATCCTGAGAATGAATTAACAGCGGTATTATTTGTTCAACTGCGACCCTTTGACCAGATTGGCCTGCACAAGGGATTTAGAGAAGCGGTTTACAGTTCCTATATTGCGAGGAGAGAGTAAGGAATAGGGAATAAGGAGTAGGGAATAGGGATTAAGGATTAGGATACTATCACTGGAGTAGCTGCTCCACATCTGCGCCTTCATAAAACCACAACTGTCCCTTTAGCCTTACCGTGTCTCCAGGTGCGCAGGGTTCAAACATGGGATCTGTATGAATACAGGGCACATCTTCATTACCCCAGGGATTGAAAGTTCGTTCCCAGCTGGTAAGTATCCATTGATTGGAATCTCTTGATTTGACAGCGGCGGTGTTGTCGCTGAATTTTTTGTTGTCATTGGTGAGGTCATTGAAACTATCTGCCCCCTTCAGCATCACACACACCTGGGTTTTAAGGCTGTCAAGCGGCTGATTGGTACCGTTGAACAACCATAATTCCATGCTTACCACCTGGTTTTCCGGGACCGCCCGGGCTCCGAACGATATGCCATTGGGCAGTGTCCAGGTGTTTTGTAGAGAACCGTCATTGTTTACCTGCCAGTCAGCATTTTCGATAATGGTGTGCTGATTATCCCAAATGGTGGGAATATGCCGGTGTGCTAGGAAGGTCAGGCCCAGATTGGAAAAAATGGCTTCCGGCAGGTCGATCACCACATACTGATGGGGGTGGTCAGGTAAAAACACACTGAACTTGGTGCCACGCAGGGGGTCCTGGGCGCCATCCAGGAAACCGATCCTGGGATGCCGTCCCCCGGGGTAGGGCCGAATTTTTAGCCGGTTGGGCATATCTGAACCAGTACTGGGAGTTTCAACGGAATTCCTGATGACCCGGAGTGTGTCTGGTGACAAACCCGTCACCATCTGCGCTTCTTCGATGCTGTAATCATGGTCATCAAACATATTTGGTACCCAGAAGGCCATAGATTCCCTGGTGGCTTGTTGTTCAATTGGCAATAGTGTCATCTTTTCCAGGTCGGAGGTATGGGTATATTCCAGCATGGGATCTTCTGGCAGTGATTCAGGGAGATATTGTTCAAGATCCCGCATGGCAATTACCCGGAATTTTCGCTCTTTCAAATACTCCAAGCACTTTCTGAAAAGATCCGGGTCGGTGGTTACCCATTCATGGGCGTTATCCGGAACCCCGTGAAATTGCAGTACCGCGATTTCATCATTTTCTGCGCGGTCCACTACTTTTTTAAAATGATCCAGGTCCCAATCCGGGTAGGCGTCGCCGGCGGAGGGAATGAGCAGAGGATGATGCTTGCTAGGACGATAAAGAACGCCGGGGGTTATTTCACCGTATTCTACTTCGGGCTGCATACCCCGACGCGCGAATTTATATCCCAGCTGATCCAATTTCTGTACCGTCCCGGGACCAAACCAGTTTCCACAATAAGCAAAGCTGACCGGCCGGGGTACACCTTGCCAGCCAAGCTGTAGATCAACCAGTCCCAGTTCCCCCTCCAGCCGGGCCAGGTTTTCCGGGAGCGAGTAATCCAGGTGTGACCAGCTGTGATTTCCGATCTCGAAACCCATCTGGTGTAGCCGGCCTATATCATGCCAGTTCATAAAATTAATACTGTCCGACATCCACCGGGCGGAGACAAAGAAAGTAGCTCCAAAACCCAGTTCCTCCAACAAGGGTGCTACATAAGTAATATGGGACTTGACGGCGTCGTCGAAGGTAAGCACTATTATACGCTGCTCCGGTGGTTTACAGGACCAGACAAAAAGGGAAAAAAAGAGCAACAGAATGGCTTTGTACATAGTATTAATTAACAACTGTCGATTAAAGATTAAAAATTAATACTTAATAATTGAAGCTGAGGTTAATAATCAGGGTGAACATTCGTCATAGAACATTCAAACATTCGTCACTGGGTAATCCCTCAAATTTTGCTAATTTTCAATTGCTACACCCGTAACCCGCTTATGATCAAAACCATCGTACCGCTGATCCTGGTGCTTTTTTCATTGCAGTCCACTGCCCAGGACCCCCGGGAAATCATACAAAAATCACTGGATCTATTAAACGGACAGAGTAATCAGGGAGAGATGGAGATGACCCTGGTGCGCCCTAAATATACCCGCTCCATATCCATGAAGTCCTGGAGCCTGGGCAACGAGTATTTCCTGATCTATATTACTGCCCCGGCCCGTGATAAGGGACAGGTATTCTTAAAGCGGCAGAATGATATGTGGAACTGGATGCCCAACATCAGTAGAATGATCAAGATCCCCCCTTCCATGATGGCCCAGAATTGGATGGGTTCCGACTTCACCAACGATGACCTGGTTAAAATGAACAGTCTGGTGGATGATTATCAACACACCCTGGCCGGAGAAGAAGAAGTAGAAGGATTTCAATGTTATAAGATCGAACTAATTCCCAAGCCCCAGGCTGCGGTGGTCTGGGGCAAGTTAACCATCTGGGTGGCGAAGGATGAATATTACCAGTTAAAAGCGGAATACTATGATGAGGATTTTGAGCTGGTCAACCGTATGGAAGCCTCGGAGGTGAAACAATTCGATGACAGAAAACTTCCTGCCAAACTGGTAATGACCCCCATTAACAAGTCGGGTCAGCAAACTATTATGGACTACCGGACCATGGATTTTAATGTGGGTCTTAATGAGTCATTTTTTTCCCAGCAAAATATGAAGCGGATCAAATGAAATCCAAACTGGTACTGGCCTGGCGCAATATCTGGCGTAATAAGAAGCGGACCTACATTACCCTGGCTTCCATCATATTTGCTGTGATCATTGCCACCTTTATGAGAGGGCTGCAACTGGGTAGCTATGACAAGATGTTGTACGATGCCATACGCAGTTCTACCGGGCATATCGCGCTGATGGATAAATCATTTTGGGACGACAAGACCATGGACAACAGTATGGAGTTTTCTCAAGATCTTGAGCAGGTATTGGACCAGGACCAGAGTTTGGAATTCTGGGTGCCGGAAATTCTGGGTGGTTGCCTGATATCGGTGGGCAACAATACCAGGGGGGTAGTGGTACAGGGAGTGGATCCTGAGAAGAAAGATGCCCAGATCCGTCTCAGGGAGAAAGTGATAGAGGGGTCGTACTTTGAGTCAGAGGATCAGGCGGTGATGCTGGGTAAAGACCTGGCCTCATTCTTAAAAGTGGGAGTAGGGGATACCGTGGTACTACTGGGCCAGGGATATATGGGCATGACCGCTGCCGGTACCTACCCGGTAAAGGGCATTTACGACCATCCTATGGCAGATTTTAATCGCAGGCTGGTGTTTATGCCATTGGCAGCGGCCCAGTACCTGTTCTTTATGGAAGACCGGGTGAGCACGGTAAACCTGGTGTTGAAAGACCAGGGTGACATCAGGCAGGAAACAGCACTCTACCGGTCCAGAATAGATACGACTACCACGGAAGTGCGGAACTGGGAGTCAATGAACCGGGATATGTTGTCGGCCATTGAGTCAGATAATTTCTTTGGCAAGATTATGATCGGGGTGCTGTATATGGTGATAGGTTTCGGGATTTTCGGAACCATACTAATGATGACCATGGAGCGAAAAAGAGAATTCAGTATTATGATGGCCATTGGTATGCAGGACTATAAACTGATCACCCAGGTTATCTTTGAGTCCGTGTTCATTGCGGCCATTGGCGCCATCATTGGCCTGATCATCAGTTTTCCGGTGGTTTATTTCTATTCCCTGAATCCAATACCTATTACCGGTGAAAATGCTCAAATATACCGGGACCTGAATATGGAACCGGTCTTATCTATATCAACCAAACCGGGGTATATGGTAGCTCAATTTGGTATTGTGTTGATAATCAGTATTATAGCATCGATATTTCCAATGTATAACATCATGAAATTCGATATTGTGAACATCATCAGGGGAAGGCAATGATTGTAGCATATGCCTGGAGGAATGTTTGGCGTAACAGTACGCGCAGCCTGGCGGTGATCCTGGCGCTGGCTACCGGGTTGCTGGGCGCTCTGTTTATCGCAGCCCTGGCCAACGGTATGATGGACAAGTGGGTGAAAACCGCCATCGACAATGAGATTTCCGATTTGCAAATGCACCATCCGGAATACCTGATCACCCAGGAGCTGACCAGTACTATGGACCAGGACAGGATCGCTCAGTATCTCAAGGCAGACAGCAATATTGCCAGTTACAGTTTCCGGGTTAAGGTCGACGGTATGGCAGCTACCGCCAATAACAGTGTACAGGTAACGGGCCTGGGGGTGGACCCCACCACAGAATCTGAAGTAACCAATATTCATCATCTGGTGGAAGAAGGGAGCTATTTCGAAGACCAGTCGAATTTTAAATCCATGGTAATCTCCCGCAAAATGGCCGATAAACTTAAAGCTGGCCTGAAGTCTAAAATAATCTTGACCCTGGCAGATGCCCAGGGTGAGATTGCTTATGAAAACTTTAAGGTAACCGGGCTGTTTGCCACCAACAACACCATGTTCGATGAGTCGACCATATTTGTGGAGAAAGACCAGCTGGCTAGGATATTGAAACTGGAACCTGGTCAGGTTCACGAAGCGGCCGCCCGGGTGGTTGATCCGGACTTATTGGAGGTAACGGTGGCCGGACTTAATTCAAGCCTGGGAGACGTTGAAACAGAATCCTGGAAAGAGCTTAACCCCACTTTGAAAGTAACTGCTTCCACCATGGACTTATACAATTATATCCTGGTAGGGGTGGTGCTGCTGGCTTTGATCTTTGGCATAGTTAATACCATGCTGATGGCCATCCTGGAACGGACCAAGGAGATAGGCATGTTAACAGCTTTGGGACTGTCACGGCTTAAGATTGCCCAAATGATAATAGCAGAAACGGTATTTCTCTGTCTGGTGGGATCTACCATAGGAAACCTGTTGAGCTTTCTGGCCATTGGTTATTTCGGTAGGCGCGGTATTCATTTCGAGGAGTTTGCCGAGGGGTTTGAGAGTTTTGGATTATCCGCGGAAGTTTTTCCCAGTATCGACACAGAAATGTATTTTACTATCACCATAATGGTGGTAATCACCGCCATATTTTCGTCCATTTTCCCAATTGTCAGGGCATTTAAACTGGAACCAGCGGAGGCTATACGCGATTGAATATGAGCATAATTCATACCCATAACATCACCAAAACCTACAATCCGGATACCGTTCCGGTACATGCCATCAACGGGGTAACCCTGTCATTCAATGAAGGTGGGTTCTCCGCCATCATCGGCCCATCCGGGTGTGGTAAGACCACGCTGTTGAATATGATCGGAGGACTGGAAAGACCGACTACCGGTACCGTGGAGGTGAATGGTGAAACCATCAATACCAAATCCAAGAGGGCTCTTACGGAGTTCCGCCTGAAGAACATTGGGTTTATTTTTCAGGCATATAACCTGATCCCGGTTATGAGCGCTTTTGAAAATACCGCTTTTATAATGGAGCTATTGGGCTGGCCCCGGGATAAGATCAAGTCCAGGGTCATGGAGTTACTGGAAGCCATGGATATTGCGGATAAAGCACACCAGCGGCCCAATCAGTTATCCGGCGGACAGCAACAACGGGTGGCGGTAGCCCGGGCCCTCTCCACCAGGCCCAAGTTTATCCTGGCCGATGAACCCACCGCTAACCTGGATAGTCATGCTACCGGCAACCTGTTGGACATGATGCTCAAAATGAACGAAAGAGAGAAAACCACGTTTATTTTCTCCACTCACGATGACCGGGTGATGCGACGGGCCAGGCGTTTGATCAAACTGGATGATGGTAAGGTTGTTGATGATGCCCGGTCATAAGGGATCTGTTATATTTTTAATGTTTGTTCTGATGGCCGGTCATCAGGCCCTGGCTCAGAAAGATTCTTTTCTGGATTCTTTGAAATATAAGACCTCACTGGATGGCTATGTGAAATACATGCATACCGTGGTGATACCCGAAAGCGACACCAGCGAGCTGATTACCGATAACTTTTTTCACAACCGATTGAACTTTCAATGGGACCTGAGTAAGCACTGGACGTTTAACACCTCTATGCGAAACCGTTTGTTCTGGGGGGAACTGGTCAGGCTGAACCCTGAAGCATTTGCCTCTCTTGGCTACGATCCTGGATTTCTGGACCTGAGCATTTTGTGGAGCAATGGCGACAGTTATGCTTTGCATACCATATTCGACCGTCTGTACTTTACCTATGAAAAAAAGAATCTCAGTATCATCACAGGCCGTCACCGGGTCAACTGGGGCATGACCATAATCTGGAACCCCAATGACATTTTCAACAGTTACTCGTTCTTTGATTTCGATTATGAGGAGCGTCCCGGCTCGGATGCCATTGAGATCAACTATTACACCAGCGCCACTTCTCAGATCGGGTTGGTATATGAACTTTCCGACAGCCTGAAAGGCAGCAGTTTGGCGGCCCGGTACCGGTGGAATGCTAAAACCTATGATTTTCAGGTGTTTGCAGGATACCAGAGGCAAAATATGGTGCTGGGAGGCGGCTGGGCAGGTGATATAAAGGGAGCGGGCTTCAGGGGGGAGGGGACCTATTTTATTTCTGGTCCGGATCTGCCACAGGAAAATCAATTTGTGGGGTCGATGGACCTGGACTATGCCTTTCCAAAAGGACTGATCCTGCAGGTTTCCTATCTTTTCAATTCTACCGGATCAAACTCCGGTACCGGAGATTACAGTGCGTTTTACCTGGACCGCTTTCTGACGGTACAAACCTTAAGTCCGGTAATGCACAATTTATTTTTTCAGGGTTCCTACCCGGTATCACCTATTGTGAACGTTACCCTGGCCACCATGCTGAATCCTTCGGATGGCTCCTGGTTCATCGGTCCCAGTGTCAGCTGGTCCATTGTGGAAAATTTCGATTTCCTGTTCAATGGGCAACTGTTCAGGGGTGACCCTATGACTTTATTCGGTGATGGCGGTTCATTCCTGTTTATGAGACTGAAGTACAGCTTCTAGATGAGCTAAATTTTAATTCGCTCTGGCTTTGCGCCTGGCCTCCCGGGCTTCCAGGAACGCATCCAATTCATCCCTGGACATGGGAAGGTCATCGTAGTCATCAAGCCATTTCTGAAAATCCTGCTCAAATACTTCCTTATCAACCACGAATGCTTCGTTCACATATTCGTACTTGTTGGTTTCCATACAAAAGCGGTTGAATTCATCGCGCAGTGCCGTATATTCTCCACCTATTACCACATCCTGTACCAGGTGCGGGGGGATAAAGGCCACTCCGGTTTTTTTGGCCAGCACTACATCGCCGGGCAATACCGTTACCCGTCCGATCCGGATGGGACCATTGACGTTAGCTATCATCATCTGTTTGATGGCAGAAGGGTCCGAACCCCTGATCCAGCCATTGAAGCCTTCAATTTGAGACAATCCTTCCACATCCCTCACGCTACCATTAAAAATCACTCCTCTTTTGCCCGCCTTGTAGATGGCGTTGCCCAGGTTGTCACCAATCAGGGTACCCTCCACCATTTTTCCATAAGCATCGGCCACATATACATCGCCATCCAGCAATTTGATAATGGGGGCGTAATTGGTAACCGGTGTTTTGGTGCCCTCTTTTTCAGCCTGTTGCTGAACGTAATTGTTGAAGTCTTCCCTCAAGGGCATAAACTGGGCAGTTACCACCCGACCGGTCATTACCTGGTCGGGATGCAGGATTTCCCACCCGTTTTGGTAGGTGCTGGCAAAATTCTCAAATTGTAGATGGTACCCCCTGAACCGCAGGCTGGACCACACTTCCTCCATGGTCAGCGCTTTCAATCGTTCCAGCAATTCGTCGGATACCTTTGGCCTGCCGTCAGGTGTGCGTTCGCCTTCCCACTCCGAGGTCAGTTCACGGATATTTTCGGCGGGCCAGACCACGTTCTGGGAGTAAGACAGGGAGCTGGTCACTATTAAAAGTGCCAGCAGTATGTTTAGCTTTTTCATTTGGTTTAGTCTTTCTGTTAATCGTGCTATCAATGGTAAGACGCAGATATAGCATTAATCCCGTAATGGAGTGGTGGAAATTTATAGTTCGTGCCGTCCTACATAAAAAAAGCTCCGGCGTCAAAACGTCGAAGCTTTTTTCAATCGGGCTTAAGCCTAGAAGTTCCAGTTCACTCCGAACTCCACTTTTAACCCGCCTGAAGAAGTTGAGCTAATGGCGTCGCTGGGAATATCATGAAATACATCGCTAAAGCGAACCCCCAGGTAAACCCCAAGTAAGTCGAGTATGGATTGAGAATAACCAATCATGGCGCTTATGGCCGGAGCATCCGCCACAAAAGAATAACCGGCGGTGGCTTCAACGAACAATGGAATGTTGTCAAACAGATTCAGGGTAACGGTGGCGGCCAGATTATCAAAGTCATCACTCTCACATTCGGGACCTTCCTCTTCATCTTCTTCCTCATCTTCATCTTCATCATCGGTATAGAATGAAATGAAATTTCCTTCCTGGTCAATATAGCCGCAATTGCAATTTCCCAGAGTTCCCATGGCGCTTATTCCAATTCTAACCCGCTCATTAAGTTTTAGAGCAGCTCCCAACTCTCCCAGGGAAAATGAATTGGAAACATTCTCAGGGGCGTACTCAGATTGGTTTAGATCAATAGAGGGACTTCCTAAAGAACCAACGAACGAAAGGCGATCGATCAGTTTTACCGCTTGGTCTAGATCCAAGGTGTTTTCCGCAGATGCGGATTCCTGTGCACTGGCAGTCAATGACATCAAAGCCATCAATACGATTGTAATGGTAGATTTCATGGTGTTTGCGGTTGATTGATAAATAGTTTATACCAGCCGAAACGCCTGATCTTTCCCGGGGGTTGGTTGAACCGTTAGTGTTTATTTCGCCTGACCCGCATCAACCTGTACTACTTCACTGGGTTCATAGCCTATCCGGTGGGCCTGGACAACTATATCACCGGTGGCGGGGGCTTTGATGTCTTGAGTATAAACCGACCAGGCCGGTGGTTCGGAGCCATCGTTATTTACGAATTTATAGCCGATGGATGCGCCTTCCGTGTCACAGGAGATGTTTAATTTTCCATCGGCAATACTTATTTCGGGATTGGCGGTAACGGGCTTTTGATCACTTCCCTGCCAAAGCTGGTTCACCAATTCTGCTTCCGGCAGGTTGGGCTGATCACCGATATCCGTCAGCCAGCGGTCCATTTCATGGCGAAGCTCCTGAAGTACTTCCTGATAGGCGGGATCGCCTGCCAGGTTGTGAAGTTCGTGAGGATCACTAACACAATCAAACAGTTCTTCCTGGTCCTTGCTTTCACGGAACCACTGAAGCTGGTACTGGTCCAGCTCACCGCTGTCTCTCATACGCAGTAATTCCTGCATGGTGGGAATGCGTTCTCGGTAGACCACCGGAAGGTAATACGCCTGTTCCGGCCGGTAGTTTCTGATATATTTGAATTTTTGGCCTCTGACTGCTCTTATGGCATCGGTAAACCCGTCGAAACGGTCAGCGGCAGCATGGATATATTTGCGCGGCTGATCCGACTGGTATGCCCCCAGGAAAGCCTGGCCCTGCAGGTAGTCCGGGGGGGAGATTCCCGCCAGTGAAAATACCGTAGGGGCAAAGTCTATAAAGCTGAGCAACTGGTTATCCCTGGAACCGGCCTTTTGTCGATTGGGAAACCTGATGATCATGGGGGTATTCAACCCCGAATCATATATCAGTCTTTTTTGACGCGGCAAGGGTCCCCCATGGTCACCATAAAAGAATATTATGGTCTGCTCCAGTAGACCATCCGCCTCCAGTTGGTCCAGTACCGCACCCAACTGGCGGTCCATTTCGGCGATGTTGTTATACATTTTCCACATATCGCGCCGAACCGGTTCGGTATCCGGCAGATAGGGAGGGATGGGGAAATCCAGATCTTTTGCAACATGTACCGGTGTTTCTTCTTCGGTGGTACGGGTACCCCATTGCGCTGATTTAAAGGTGGTATCTCCGGCGTGGTAGTGTCTCATTTCATTGTGCCTGAAACCATAGGGCTCAAACAATCCGGATTCATGGGTGGTGGTAAAGTTGAATATGGCGAAGAATGGCTGGTCAGGAGCGCGGTTGCGCCAGTGCGCAAAATTACTGCTTTCATCCCAGGCGGTTACCGGATCCTGAAACTGGTAGTCCTTCTTCGAGTTGTTGGTACAGTAGTAGCCGTTGATACGCAGGATTTCACTCATCATCCGAGCCTGAGGTGGCGGTACCGCTTCATATGAAGGCAGGCCGGTCACCTCGGTATAGGAGGTGGTTCTCATATGATTGGCTCCGATACCTGAAGGATACATACCGGTGGCAATGGCGGCCCTGCTGGGAGCACAAACCCCCGAAGGTGAATACAGGTTGGGATAAACCACTCCTTCGGCCGCCAGCCGGCTCAGGTTGGGGGTTTGGATGGTGGAATCCCCAAACATTGGCAGCCAGGGTCCCAGGTCTTCAGTGACCAGCCACAGGATATTAGGATGGGCGGGAAGTTCCAGTTCATCCGATGATGGATCTGTATGTTGAGGCTGTTCCGTTTGACAACAGGCCAGAAAAATGCAAAGAAGTACGGTGTAGGATTTACGGAGCGTGATCGGTTCAGTCATTTCGGTTGGTTCGTTGGTTTTCCAAATATTTGGAATGCCGGTTTTCCTGCAAAATGGCAAAGAAACCCCTACTTAGCAAATGTTTTAACTGCGGGAAAATTTATAAAATATGGCGAATTGAAAGCTGAAAAGCCATAAATTCAGGAGGATTGATGATGAGTAACCAAAGTTCAGCACATTTTTACTCAGACCTTCCGGCATACGATGTGCCGGTAAATGCCTTATTCAGTGACCTGTCCCGCTTTTCACCAGTACCGGACGATTGGTTTATGGTGGTGACCGATGTGAAAAATTCTACCGGTGCCATTAAAAGGGGATTACACCAGGAGGTAAACTTGATAGCCACCGGTGGTATCATTACCGCGCTGAACCTGGCACGCAAGCATAAGTTGACCATTCCTTTTTTCTTTGGAGGGGATGGCGCCAGTCTGCTGGTACCTCCGGAAATGATAGTGGAATTGATGAAGGCATTGGCCGAGCACCGCCAAAATACCAACAGGAATTTTGGGTTGGTTCTGAGGGTAGGTCATTTCCCGGTTGCCAATGCAAACGGCGGACGTGTGCCACTTATGATTTCCAAAGTAGTGAGATCAAGGGAATATCACACCCCTGTGATCATTGGTGATGCACTTCACCTGGCAGAAAAGCAGCTTAAATTAGCCGATGTCCAAGACGATTTCATATCCCCAGAACAGGAGGGAGTGTTGGATCTTTCCGGAATGGAATGTCGCTGGGATGCTGTAGCGCCGCCGAAACCCGGGTATGAAGTACTGTGCCTGCTGGTGGTAGCCTGTGACCAGGAGCAACAGCCTGTTGTTTATCAAAAGGTATTGGACAAGGTAGATGAGATTTATGGGATGCTGCCACAGCGAAATCCCATATCCGTTCAAAAGCTACAGTTGAAAGCAAGTTTTGATCGTATCAGGACAGAGACTATAGTAAAACTAGGCCGGGTAGTACCGGGACCATTACTGCGCAATTGGCTCACCACCCTTCTGGGGCACTGGTATATAAACTACAATAAAACCGGCAGGCGCTATGCAAGGCAATTGGTAGAATTATCAGACACCCTGGTGTTGGACGGCAAGATCAACACCGTTATATCAGGTACGGCTGATCAGAGGAACCGGTTGCTGGCGTTTTTACGGGAAATGGAATCGAATCAGGAGATAACTTATGGCTGGTACGCCAGCAATGAAAGCATAGTGTCCTGTTATGTTCGGGAACGTCAGGATCAGCATATTCATTTTGTTGACGGCGCTCAAGGGGGTTATACCAGGGCAGCGGGGATGCTTAAATCTAAGATCTAAGACCTTAGATCCTAACCGCTTGTTTAAGCTTAGCACTTTCATATATGGCCTCCTGTATCTGTAGGTTTTGCAAATATTTGCTGCCGGTGGTTTCACAGGGGGTATGTTTCAACAGGCTTTCGATAAGGTGTTTTTGAGTGAAGTAAACACAATCGGCCCCAAAGCCCCGGTGGTGGTGCTGGTAATGCACTTCTTCCTCCAGTTGGCCCAGGGGTTGTAATGTCAGGCGACCATCCTGGTACAAACGGATGCTGCCCTGATTACCCTCAAGCAGCATGGTGCCAAAGGTATACCGGGGATTTTCGGAGTCACTTTCATTGTATCGGTTGGCGTCCCAAATGGCCCTGGCGCCATTGGCCATTTTAAACCAGACCAAGGCACAGTCCTCACCGGTGATTGCTCCATTCAATTTCCTCAGGTCTGCAAATACGCAGTCCACCTCACCTAATAGATACCTGAAGGTATCGATGAAGTGAATACCCGTTTCGAAGATCAGCAATTTGGGCATGGTGCGGAAATAGGGTTGTCTTTGCAGGTAGGCATCCGGCTGCCAGCCGTCGCCCGTTCTGGTTCGCAGGTAGAGCGAATGTATTTGGTCTCCTATGGCACCCTGCTCGATCAATTGCCGGATCTTTCGGTACCAGGGTTGAAACCGGAAGTTCTCATGAACCATAAAGGGCAGGTTGTCAGGCATACTTTTAACCAACTCCACCGCTTCCTGGTAAGTTGGTGCCAGCGGCTTTTGACAAATGATTGCCACCCCTTTTTCTGCCGCCATTTTACACAGCTCCATGTGCGTGGCAGGGGGGGTTATGATGTCGATCAGGTCCAGTGCTTCATTATCCAGCAGTTGTTCCATGGAACCATACACCGTTGTTACGCCATTTGCCTGGGCCATCGCCTGGGCTTTTTGTTCATCCCGGTCACAGATGGCCACTAAATTAACTTCCGGGATCCGGGTCCAGGCTTCCACATGGAATTGTGAGAAGTATCCCGCTCCCACACAAGCCAGTTTTAAAGGAGCTCCATCTTTCATGGTTGTTCAACGGTTATGACAGGTGATTCGGCCGGTCCGATGCCAGAAGGAACCTGGTACTTCTGACTGAGGATCCATTTGTCGAACTCAAATCCGTCTTCTCGCATGGAGAATGAAATCTTGTGAATACCGGCTGCGGGAATATCCAGGTAAATGAGCTGCTCTACAAAAGCAGGCACTTCTTTAAGATAATTATCACCTGACCAGCAGGATAAAAAAGCGTATAGCAGAAGGATAATCATTTGAATTCTGGTTTACTGTTCCATTGTGCCCAACCCCCGGTCTGCTTTGACCTGTAACCACAGCAGTATGGCCAGGGCATTCAACGCTGCAGCTACATAGAAAAAGTAATCCATGGAGCCCGTCCAGTCCGCAATGTAGGGAAATGCCAGGGCTGTTATAAAAGAGCCCAGGTTACCGGCCATGTTCATGGTACCGGACACGGTGCCGGAGTTCTTTTTGCCGATGTCCACACATAATGTCCATGATGGGGGAATGGTCATGTCGGCTCCGAAAATGGCGATGCTTAAACAGGCCACCGCCCCCAGAGGGGTGTCCATGAACAAACTGCCGATCAGTCCCGCTACCGCCAGGGTAAAACCCAATATGGCCGGCAATCTGCGGGACAGGTTCCAGTGGCCGTTTCGGAATATACGGTCGATCATATATCCCGAAACCCAGTTACCCAGGGCACCGGCAATAAATGGGGCAACCGCATACCAACCGGCTTCTAAAGCTTCCAGCTGGTATTTGCTCTTCAAGTAGGGGAAAAGCCAGGTTAGAGCGAAAAAATTGGTGAAGTTGCTGCAAAAATATTGCCCCACCACCGACCAGATATTTTTCGACCTCACCATTATGGCCGCGCTGATTCCCGATCCTTTGCGGGTTTCTGCATGCTGCCGGTGTGTCAGGATATAGTCTTTTTCCTTACTGCTGAGCCAGGGATGCTTTTCAGGGGTGTCGCGGAAGAGAGACCACCATACAATGGCCCAGATCACTCCTACAATGCCCAGGATAAGAAAAGACTGACGCCAACCGTATTGATCGATCATCCAGGCCACCAGGGGCAGGGCAAAAGCCGCTCCTATCCGGGAGCCTGAAAAGTTCAATCCGATCACAAAACCTCTTTCATTCAGTGGTATCCAGGAATAGGTGGCCCTGGACATGCCGGGGAAAGCCCCGGCCTCGCCCATACCAAATAGAAATCTGACCACCAGCAGGCTTATGAAATTCCAGACAGCTCCGGTTAATGCGGTGAGTATCGACCAGAAAGTAACAATTCCTGACAGTATTTTCCTGGGCCCAAACCGGTCGGCAGACCAGCCGCTGGGTACCTGCATCAGGGCATAACCCAGGGCAAATGAAGACAATACCCAACCCATGGCCTTGTCACTAAGGCCTAAAGCCCCTGCAATAGGATCCTTGGCCACTGAAATACAAATACGGTCTATATACAGTAACAGGGAAAGCAAGAACATACCGGCTGCCACCCAATAGCGTCCTTTGATCCGGCTACTCATTGATGGGTGACTGGGGGCTAAGCATATTTACGACGTGGGCCAGTGCCTGCTGATCTCCTACATTACCGGGAAAGATGACCTGATGTATACCGGGGAATTTGGATTCGGATCCCAGCTGCCATACCGGAACCCCTTTGATAATCTGACCTCTAACCATGGCCCGCCTGACGCCCATGGATCCGGTGGCGATGTCGCTGGAAGTAATTCCGCCTTTGGAGATCAGGAATCGTGGAGCAATATTCAGTGCCTTTACCATGTCTGTCAAACACCGAGAAACCGATTGACCGATCAATTGATTCTTCTCAGGTAAGGGATCAGACACCAGATTCCTGCTGGTGAACAGTACCACTTTCTTTCCCTGCTGTAATAGCTGGCTGAGTTGGTGGGTGAGGTTTTCAAGGTAACTATCGGGAGAAGCTTCCAGTAACCTGGTTACAGATAATTCCAGGGTGGCCAGGTCCGGACGCTGCTGTAATAAATGCTGGAGTTGTTCTGTGGTTGTGGAAACAAATGACCCCACCACGATCAAACCGCCGTTATTGTTATTGAGTACCAACGCGTCACCGGAAAGTAATGGTATGGGTTCCTGGCAGGCCAGCGCTGCCACCAGCGAAGCGGCAGTGCGAAAAAGCGGAGGGACTCCGGATCGAACCAGGGCCAGTCCGAAGAAAACCAAATCCTGGTAAGCAGCGGCATTCACCACGCAGGTGCTGCCGGCATTCAGTGAAGATAATTTCTCAGCCAGCTGGTCGATACTGCCGCTTCTAAGATCTGCCAGGGATATGCTGCTAACCCGGTCTCTACTGACCTTACCCCTGGTTTTTTCTGCCACCCAGTCTTTCAGATCCGAGTGCTTATAGCCGAAAACCGGATCTTGGGCATAGGGAGTTTGGGAAGCGGGGATCAATTGCTGGCCCTGCTGGACATAGTGAATGTCATCGATGGTAAAGCGGCCTCCTTCGAAGAAGGCGGGAATTACAAAACGGATGCCCCCGCTTTGGCCCAACCCCGCTTCCAGTGCATCAACCTCTGCCGGATAATGTCCTCGCAAGGTGCTGTCACTGCGGCTTACCACCCAGTACCTGGTGCCGGTTAATTCGGCGGCGGCTTTAATGTTCCCACCAATTTCAGCAGCCAGGCGGATAGCATGGGCTTCAGTAAGACTTCTGGAATTGGTTAGTATATAGAACAATTTAGTACCCAGTTGGAACTCTTTGTGAATGTCAGATACGGACCATTCAGTGAGTACCGGAATATCGTGAACGGTTTGGGTCCCTGTAGGATCGTCATCCAGCACGATGATGGAATCTACCACAGTGTGCATGGCTTCCTTGAGTATCGTCCGGTAATCTGTGTCGGGTACAGGGGGGAGTCCCTGTATTACATCGATCGATTGTGTGGTGGCATTCATGGTTCTGGTCACCCTAATATATGGAATTTTTATATCAGGCAGGTTCGAAGGCGATCACCCGGGCAGGAGCACCGTCACCACCGGCAATCTTCAGTGGGAATGCCGCCAGGGTAACGGATTTACCACTGATCTGATGCAGGTTGGTCAACCCTTCAATAATAATTACTCCCCCACCCAGCAGCATCTGGTGTATTTCGGTAAGCTCCCTCATATTGTTGACATCGGCCACTGACGGCGGTTCTACCGCCAGCATTTTTACCCCATTTGCCACACACCACCGGGCCAGTTCTTTACTGATGCGGGGCAGTCCGTCACGGTATCTCGGTTCATTCAGGTGTTTACTCCAGCCGGTCTCCAGCAGCAAGCTGTCCCCTGATTTGAAGTCATCCAACTGAGCGGTTACTTCTTCTTCTTCGATTAAATGGCCGTCAACTGATATGGGCAGGCTTACCTTCCAGGCTTTACCAATGAAGGATGAGACCGGGTATTGGTCGATGGTAGCAGGTGTGGCTTCAAAATGAAGCGGGGCATCCATGTGGGTGCCGGCATGGGAATAGATGTGTAACAGTCGGGCATTCCAACCGTGGTCTTTTTTGGTATTGGCTATGTCGTAGTCAAACCCCCGCATTCCCTTTCGATAGGCCAGGGTCAGGTCGATGGGTTTCATCCCCAGGATGTCCCGCTGGTCAGACACCTTGTGGTTGGCCAATGATTTCCAGTACCGCGTCGGTCACCTGATCAGTAGATGCGTTTCCGCCCAGGTCCGGGGTCAGGATGCCCTGAGCGGTAACCTGGTTGATGGCCCTGAATAGCTCATCGGCTGCTTTTGATTCGCCCAGGTGTTCCAGCATCAGGGAGGCAGACCAAAACTGTCCCAGGGGATTGGCAATATTTTGTCCCGCAATGTCGGGAGCGGAACCGTGAATGGGTTCAAACATGCTGGGGAATTCCTTTTCCGGATTGATATTGCCACTGCCTCCCAGCCCTAGACTGCCCATAATGGCCCCTCCCAGGTCGCTGAGAATATCGCCGATCATATTGGTTGTAAGGATCACATCAAAATACTCCGGATGCAGCACAAAATTGGCGGAGGCAGCATCCACGTACATTTTTCTATAGGTGACTTCCGGATAGTGCCGGGAAACTTCCTCTATCACCTTGTCCCAGTAACCCAGGGTGTGGATAAGGGTGTTTGACTTGGTAACATTGATTAAGTTGCCGCGCCGCTTTTGGGCCAGCTGGAAGGAGTAGTGGGCCACCCGTTCGATGCCGGCCCTGGTAAAAATGCTGGTGTCGGTGGCCAGTCCTTCCGGCCGGTCGGGGTAGACCGTGGTACCACTCTGTACAAATTCACCTTCGTTGTTTTCCCTGATGATCACAAAATCGATATCATCCGAAGTCTTGTTTCTAAGAGGGCTGTCTACCCCCTTGAAAACTTTAACCGGACGATAATTGACATATTGTTTAAAGGCAGTACGTACCGCATTGGTAAACTCTTTGAAGGGTAACCGGTCATCAACCTCGGGCAGTCCCACTGCGCCAAATAACAGGGCATCGTATTGGGCCAATTGAGACATTCCGTCTTTGGCTAGAAAAGCCCCCGTTTTCAGGTAGTAACCAGCGCCGTAATCAAAGCTGTCCCACTCAATGTTAAATCCGAACCGATCGCTGGTGGTTTTAAGCACTTCCAATGCTGCCGGCACGATTTCATGTCCGATACCATCTCCCTTTATTGCGGCTATTTTGTACGTATGCATACCCTGGTGTAAGTAGTTTTATTGAAATACGAATGAAGTATTGGCAATATATGGCGATTTTTCAAATGTTACCAATCCCGGTTACTCCCAGGCCTTGAGGGCATCCTTAAACATGGCTTCCAGGTCATTGGCATCGGCGGGCCTCGGGGATAATTTGGTTACCCGGTGTTGCGGCAGGGTGCCCCGTACCAATCCTGGTATATCCTCTTCTCCGTACCCGATGGCGCTTAATCCGTTGGGCATATTGAGCTGTTTCATAAGATCCACTATCAGGCTGGCCAGCAGTTCGCCTGCTTCTGCTTCCGGGTCTTTTATTTTCGATATATCCGCTCCCATGATCCGGGCCAGCTGCAGGTGCCTTTCAGGACAAGCGGGACCGGTAAATCTGAAAACCGCCGGGGCATTCAGTACTACCGACATACCGTGGGGTACGATGGGGTGGTCGAGATTTAGTCCTTCGGGCCGGTAGGTTTTGATCATTCCCGATACCGGGTAGGACATGCCATGGCAATAGTGAACACCGGCATTTCCAAATCCCATACCGGCCATACTGGAAGCCAGTATCATTTGGTTTCTGGCCTCGTCATCTTCGGGATGGGTAACTGCCTTCACCAGGTATTTTGAGGTAAGCTCCACCGCCTTAAGCGCCCACATGTCGCTGATGGGGTTGCTGCCCTGGTAGGCAGGGCGGTAGCGCGGACCGGCGGGACGTGGCCGCTGGTAAAAGGGTATGGCAGTGTATGATTCCAGCGCATGGCACAGTACATCCAACCCGGAACTTGCCGCTATCACCGTGGGCATGGTACGGGTATTATCCGGGTCAACCAGCCCTAAAATTGGTTTCAGGAACCGATGAGAAATACCCGATTTGGCATGGTGTTCGGTCAGGTCCATAATGCTGGTACCGGTGGTTTCGCTGCCAGTGCCGGCAGTGGTGGGGATGGCGATTAAAGGTTTAACGGGACCCGGTACCGGTTTGCCCTGTCCAATAGGGGCGTTGATGTAAGCATAAAAATCATCGGGATAGGTGGAATACAGATTGGCCGCCTTGGCGGTATCCATAACCGATCCACCACCAACTGCCACAAAACCCCCGTAGTTACCCTCAACGGCAACTGCGACCGCCTCTTTCACCGAAATATCGGTGGGCTCAACTTTTACCCCACTATACAGGTCATAGGTGATGCCTTCCGACTCCAGGGATTCCAGCACTGTTTGAACCGGCGGCAATTCTTTCAGGTTGGCATCGGTCATGACCAGTACCCGGTCAAGGCCTATGTCTTTTAAATCCATGCCTACTTCACGGGTAACTCCAGCACCAAACCGCAGGTTGGAACTGGACATCTGAACAGCATATTCTTTCATGATTCTTTGGTTTGGTCAGAAGTTAGTAAAATCCCAGTCGCTCCAACAACTCCAGCATGGCCCGTCCGTTGTGGTAGGGCGCTTTCCAGGGTCCTGCCTTATCTTCCCGGTAATCTACATTTCCCCCTTTATCAACCTTCCAGTGCCATTCTCCCTGCGGGTCAGATAGATGTTTTAGAATAAAATCCCAGGTGTTTTCGGCTAGTTGCCAATACTTTATGTCTCCGGTAATTTGAAAGGCATTAACCAGCCCCACTAAAGCTTCCGCCTGAGGCCACCAGTGTTTTTCGGAGTTGATAACTCCCGAATCATCACCTTCGTACATTAGCCCGCCATCCTGGTCCATTCCACTTAGAGCGGCATTTGTGAGATTTA
>JAUIKU010000244.1 GCA_030430675.1 Bacteroidia bacterium
GGCTGTAAAACCTGTTTTAGCTGGTAGGCCTGTTGTACTCCGGATTGCCTCCATAGCAATTCTCCATGCTTGAAAATGGCCAAGGTCGGCACCCCCCTGATTTGATATTTTTGAGCCAGCTCAGGATTGCGGTCCACATCTATCTTTACAATTCGAACAGCGTCACCTACCTCGGATTTTAACTGGGCTAGAATTGGGGGCATCATTTTACAGGGACCACACCATTCTGCTGAAAAGTCGATTAACACCGGCTTTTCGCTGTTGACCAGGTCCGAAAATTTGCTGTTTTGTTTCATGAGATAAACATTTGTTAACTAGTGAGGCAATTTTTCCCTTAACAGACCATAGGCAAATGTCCCCATTACTGCGCTGACGATAACCACCAGCATCACACCCACACCCTGTCCCACCAGAATAAACATGGGCCCGGGACAGGCTCCTGTAAGCGCCCAACCCAATCCGAATATGATACCTCCCAGCAGGTACCTGGCGACACTGCGGTTCTTTGGCGGGATATTTATTTCAGTGCCCAGCATCGATTTCATATTGGTCCTTCTAATTATCTGGATTAAGATGATTCCCACGGCGATGGCCGAACCAATCACTCCGTACATATGAAAGGAATCGAATTGAAACATTTCATAAATACGATACCAGGAAACCACTTCGGCTTTGCTTAGAACAATCCCAAAAAAAGCCCCTACCAACAAATACTTCAAATATTTCATTTTGCTCAATTCTATAGCTACAATGTCAGGATCAATGGCAGAAATACATAGGTCATGATCAATCCACCAATAAAGAATCCAATAACCGCAATGATCGAGGGAATTTGCAAATCGCTCACGCCACTAATGGCATGTCCGGAGGTACATCCGCCGGCATAGCGGGCGCCAAAGCCCACCAGAAAACCACCCCCAACCATAATAATCAGGCCTTTCAATGAGAACAGGGTTGACCAGTTAAAAATATCTTCCGGTACGTACTGTGCGCCGGGGTTGGTCACTCCCAGTTCCTCCAATGAGGCTACCGTAGACGCTGCCAGGGCAATCCCGGGTTGTGTGGTGAGGTATTGACTGGCGATAAAGCCACCGATAAGCGCTCCCGCAATAAACACCAGGTTCCACAACCTGTTGCTCCAATCAAACCGGAAGAAACTGGCATATTTCCCGGCTCCGGCAATGGCACACATGGTGGCAAGGTTTGAGGATACTCCAAAGCTATTACCGAAATACAGCAAGGTGAACATCACCAGTGCGATTAATGGCCCTGCGACATACCAGGGCCAGGGTTGACTAATTAAATCTATCATTATATCAATCAGTATTTAAGATAAGTATTATACAGTTGACTCTTCGGCAAATTCCTTCACCGATTCACTCAAATCAAAGACCTGCTGATCGGGCATCAAGGAAGACAATATGCTGTATCCTGCCGCTGAACGGTAACCACCGGCGCAATGGACTACCACGGGTTTTTCCGTAGTTACCTGATAGCCTTTCTCCCGCAGTTCATGCAGGGGAATATTAACGGCGTGATCAAAGAATTTTTCAGATTTAAACTCTGACTCGTTGCGAATATCCAGTACAAAGTAATTTTCGGGATTACTGCTGAAATCAGCCAAATCAATAAGTTCCCCTTTTACCGTTAACTGGTCCTGATCAGGGACCATGGCTCCCACAATATTTTTTTCATAACCAATTTTGGCAGCCTTTCTTATCAGGTCCTCCATCTCTTGCTGATTCTCCGCCAGCAGGTAGAACCTTTCTTCAGGACCCACAATCGATCCCAGCCAGGTTTCGAACTTATCACCCTGCTGAATATTGAGTGCACCTTGTGGGTGGCCTGATTTAAACGCCAACTGCGGACGGGTATCAACAATCAGTACACCGGTATCCAGGGGACTGCCAGACTCCAAGCGGGGAACAGCATCCACACTTTCCTGGAACCCAGCCACACCACTGCGGTTCATCTCTACATCGGCTGGAAAATATTTGGGAATAAAAGGCTGGTCCTCCAACAGGGATTTTACAAACAGATCTTCATCATCTATTTTAAATGCCCAGTTTTGCTCCCTCTCCCGTCCAATGGTACTGAAGGTATCCTCATTCATTTGCTTGCCACACAGTGAGCCTGCTCCGTGCGCCGGGTAGACAATCACCTCATCGTCCATGGGCTCAAAGACGTTTTTCATGGTTTGATACATCATTCGGGCCAATCCCGATCGTTCCATTTGAATGTTACCGGCACCTTCCCGGAGATCAGGCCTTCCAACGTCCCCCACAAACAGGGAATCACCGGTATAAACCGAGTGTGGTTTTCCCTGCTCATCCAATAATAGGTAAGAATTGTGATCGGGGGAATGTCCCGGAGTAAACAATGCCCTAACTGTGGCTGAGCCTACTTTTACTTCATCCCCGTCCTCCATGGGCTCGTGCGGATAGGAAACTCCTACTTTGGGATTGATGTAGATGGTGGCACCTATGGTATTATGCAGCTCCAGGTGACAACTGGTGAAATCCGCATGTGGGTGCGTTTCAAATACTTTGGTAATTTTCGCCTGGTGGGCTTTGGCAAAATCAAGATACGGTTTGGGGTCTCGTCCCGGATCAACTAATGCCACTTCACCTTCACTGAGAATAGCATAGGAACCATGCCCCAGTGCTTTGTCATAAAATTGTTCGACTTTCATTTTTTCTATCTTTTGTTTTTTGGAATGTTGTGCTTATAAACTCTTTGCTAAAAATCCTCCAGGTTACAGTTTTCCATACACTCAATCACTTTCAGCACTTCCTTCAATTTCAACCGGTAATAAATATTCTTTCCTTCCCGGCGACTTTCCAGTATGCCTTTCAATTTCATGTTCAGCAAATTGTGTGACACCAACGACTGCTCTGCTTGCAAGCGTCTGCTGATATCATTTACTGACAATTCATCATTTACCCTCAGCGCATCGATAATTCCGATGCGCAATGGATTTCCGATGGCCTTAAGGATAAATGCCACCTTCTCAACTTTTTTAATATCTAATGTTCCTGGTTTCATACTTAAATATACGTTATATATGAATAAATGTTTATATATTCATATAATTTTTTAATCCCACAGGTTTCCTTTTTTGAATTTGGAAACATTGGTTTGTGTTGCTATGCGCTGTAGCGGTTGCTGATCCCGGTGATCGGCTTGGTCAAAATGCTCTACTGCACTATGTACATGCACGAATAAATTTTCTTCTCCTATCAGCTGAATCAGACCGCTTTTGTATAGTGTATCTCTTACCGGTCCGATCACCGCGGCAAAATAAACGATTATCCCCTGTTCCCGGTATTGGGAAATAATGTCCTTCAACATATGAATTGCGGTAGAATCAATTCCGCTGAGTGATTCAGCACTTAGCACAATTAATCGAAGATCTTTACCCTTTTGGGTTACCAATTTTTGCAGGTGATCCTGAAAATAGTTTGCGTTGGCAAAAAATAACGGGGCATCGAATCGCATTACCAGAATGTCATTTCTGGGGATCACGTGATCAAACCGGTCTACATTGCGATAGTAATGGGTATCCGGAACCCTGGCCAATGAAGCTATGTGTGGATAAGCGCTGCGATACAATACCATGGCCAGGGAAAGTAATACGCCCACGATAATTCCCAACTCGATCCCCAGTCCCAGGGTAGCTGCGAAAGTCACCATCAGCATATAAAAATCCGTCCGGTCGGTGCGCCAAAGGTGGATTGCCTCTTTATAGTCGATCAACCCGAATACTGCCACCATGATTACCGAGGCCAATACCGCCTGGGGTAAATAATAAAATATAGGGGTCAGGAAAAGTAGTGTCAGCACTATTAACAAAGCACTGATTATGGATGCCAACCCCGTCCTGGCTCCGGCCTGATCATTTACGGCGGTTCGGGAGAACCCCCCTACCGTGGGGAAGGATTTAAAAAGTGAGCCGGCAATATTGGCCATACCCAGGGCCACCAACTCCTGGTTGGCATCTACCTGGTAATTCTTATGCCTGGCCTGAATGGCTTTGGCAACCGCGATCGACTCCATGAACCCCACCAGGGCGATGGTAAGGGTGGATGGCAGCAGTAGCTTAACCGAATTCCAATCAAACATTGGCAACGAAATTTCGGGTAGCCCCTGTGGTACTTCCTGTACGATCTTTACTCCCTGCGCATCCAGTTTAAGCCAGTAGACTACAGCAATACCTAAAGTCACTGCCAGTAACGGACCCGGTATGTTCTTGCTAAATCTCTTGGCCAATAGGATGATGACTATTCCCACCACACCGATCAGCAATGTGGGGAAGTTAATGTTGGCCAACTCCGACCAGGCTGCATACAAGATTTGATGTACATAGGGGCTACGGGGCAACTCCAACCCCAGCAGGTGCTTAAGCTGACTAAACCCGATGATCAAAGCCGCGGCAGAAGTAAAGCCACTGATCACCGGATGCGAGAGAAAGTTGACCATAAACCCCAGCCTGAATACACCCAGTGATAATTGCACCAACCCTACCAACAAAGCCAGCAAGATGGCCAGGCCAATAAATTGGTCCGATCCAGGGGTGGCGATATGACCCACCCCGGTGGCAATTAGCAGGGCTACCATGGCCACCGGACCTACTGCCAGTTGTCTGGATGTTCCAAATACGGCATATATTATCAGAGGTATAGTGGAAGCGTAAAGACCATAGATCGGTGGAAGCCCCGCCAGCATGGAATAGGCCATTCCCTGGGGAATTAGCATCACCCCTACTGTTAACCCCGCTACCAGGTCTCCCTTTAGATCAGACCTCCTGTATTCAGGAAGCCATTGCATAATGGTTAAGAATCGTGTCAAATCGCGTGGATCAATGTTGTTTGCATTTTTCAATCACACAAATATATGAACAAATGTTAATATATTCATTAATGTTAAGAAAATTATTGATTCTTTCCCGTGTTCACCCTGTGCCGTAGCAAAAGTTGCATACCCGTTCCAATGTATTCAAATCACGCTGTGCCTCGCCATCAGATTGGTCATTTGAAAAACTGATGAAAGTCAGAAGAAGGGATGAGTATCTTAGGGAGCGGGTTTGGTGAAAATGCTACTCCACTACTATTTTGCGGGTTTCGCGACCTTTGGCGGTATACGTATTAACATAGTAAACCCCGGCAGCCAATTGACTAGCATCGAACTGCCATTGGTAATACAACCCAGGCACTTCAAATGATCTGCTTTGTAGTGTTTTACCCAGAACATTCTGGATGTTAACCACCAGATCTTCCCCCTCCATTCCCTCAAATCGCATGTTGAGCTTTCCATTGAGCACCGGATTTGGATAGACTATTACTTGTCGGAAATCCGACAGGTTATCTACCGTTACGATTTCCGAATATTCAAACTGTCCATCGAAATCTGTCTGTTTCAGTCGATAGAAAGATCTCCCCTTCAAAGGTTGTTCGTCTACCGCTTCATACTCGATTATCGTAACGCTATTGCCAAACCCCGATACAGAAAAAAGGCTGTCGAAATGCTGGCCATCAGAAGATCTCTCTATCACAAAATAGTCATTGTCAATCTCGCTGGCGGTTACCCAGGATAATACCACGTCGGTATCCATCAGTGCCGCTTCGAATGAAAGAAGTTCAACCGGAAGCGGGGAACTACTGTCCACAAGGGTCCAAACTCCCAACTCACTGAGGGAACTGGCTGATAGTGTATTGTTACCAGTATCTATCACGCCAGTTAATGAAGTTTGATCCCAGTCGTTCAAACCACTGTCATACCGCTCTGCCAGCATGTCTCCTTCAATTATGGTATTTCCACCGGTAGTGTGGTCACTTTCTTCATAAGTAAACGTATAATCTGCCGTGGGATTTACCGTATAATTTTCAGGAGTTAGAATCCAGAACCTGTCGATAACCTTTGCGGAATTATTGTTTCCAGTGCCATCATTAATATTGGAAACACCTGGTGGCAGGGGCAGATTGTTGGAACCTGTTGGGTAGGTTGACACCGCTACCGCTCCGGTTCCTCCGCCATCTGTACCGGAACCAGTTACATTGTAGATAAAAGGAATATAAGTATTGCTTGCGGTCCCAAAAGGGTATTCATAAGTTCCGGTTGCAGTGCCAATATTCCACTGGATAATGCTTTCCCCGGAGGTATTCTCCCCTCTTATCATTCCGGTATTTCGCTGGATGGCAGTATCACTGGAGTTGTCGATGGTAATCTGATTTGCATTAAGTAAGATAATGTCATCAGTGATATCCAGTACGTCATCTACCACCAGGTCTCCAGACGAGATATTAAAAAATTTGTTTGAGGTGTTGCTTCCCTGGTTATCAAAAGTGAGATCAAACAAATTAACAGATGAGGTCAGATTCAATGTTGCCGTTCTGCTGCTGCCGGTAGTCCAGTTTGGATCAAGTAGCAGTTGGCCGCTATTGTGACTATAAGTACCGGAGGTCTGGGTCAGTATATCATAACTGCTGCTGCGATTGCCACCGATGG
>JAUIKU010000245.1 GCA_030430675.1 Bacteroidia bacterium
ACGCCGGCCAGTACACCTCCCAAAACTTCAGGTCCGAATGAGAACCCTACCAGTACCGGTACCACCAGTGCAATTGCCCCGGGAGCAATCATTTCTCGAATGGAAGCTTTGGTAGAGATTTCCACACATTTTTCGTATTCCGGTCTGGCCTTGTGCTCCATGATACCGGGAATTTCCTTGAATTGTCTCCGGACTTCATTTACCATATCCATGGCGGCACGGCCTACGGCAGCGATCGCCAGTGAGGAAAAGATAAAGGGTATTACCGCACCAACGAATAATCCTGCCAGCACATCGGCTTTGTAAATGTCAATGCTGTCAATTCCGGCGATCCCTACGAATGCAGCAAATAATGCCAGTGCGGTAAGCGCCGCGGAAGCAATAGCAAACCCTTTGCCGGTAGCGGCAGTGGTATTGCCAACAGCGTCCAGAATATCGGTACGGTCCCTCACTTCTTCAGGTAATCCGCTCATCTCAGCGATTCCTCCGGCATTATCCGCGATGGGGCCGAAAGCATCGATGGCCAGCTGCATGGCGGTAGTAGCCATCATTCCCGCCGCAGCAATGGCTACACCGTAGAAGCCAGCCAGTTCAAAGGCTCCGAAGATACCCACCGCCAGTACAATGATGGGAAGCAGGGTAGATTCCATACCCACGGACAGACCGCCGATAATATTGGTGGCGTGACCGGTAGAGGATTGTCTTACGATAGAGTTTACCGGTCGGCGTCCCATAGAGGTATAGTATTCGGTAATAATGCTCATTAGTGCGCCCACGATCAGGCCCAGAAATATGGCCCAGAAAACGTCGGTGCTGCTGAATGCTATGCCCCGGTGAACCAGCGATTCCGGCAGCATCCAGTGCACCAGAAAGTAAGAAGCAATCACGGTCAGTACAATAGAGCTCCAGTTGCCCATATTTAAGGCATGCTGAACATTTCCTCCTTCCTTAATCTTTACCATCATGGTTCCCACAATGGAAAAGATCAGCCCCAATCCGGCAATGGTCATGGGTAACAAAATGGCACTAAGGCCACCGAAGTTGTCACTACTGGCATCAATTTCCTGTCCCAACACCATGGAAGCCAATATGGTGGCCACATAAGATCCAAACAAATCAGCCCCCATTCCCGCTACATCACCTACGTTATCACCAACATTATCGGCAATAGTTGCGGGGTTTCTGGGATCATCTTCCGGGATTCCAGCTTCCACTTTTCCCACTAAATCTGCTCCAACATCCGCTGCCTTGGTGTAAATTCCGCCACCTACCCTGGCAAACAGAGCTATGGATTCTGCACCCAGAGAAAATCCTGCCAGGACTTCTATAGCAGTTTTCATTTCGATCCCGGTAGCGGCAATGCCTTCCGGAACGAATATTTGAGTAAATACAATAAATAGCGATCCCAGGCCAAACACCGCCAAGCCCGCTACACCCAGACCCATTACCGCTCCCCCGGTAAAGGAAACCTGCAGTGCCTTTGCCAGACTGGTGCGGGCAGCCTGAGTGGTCCGCACATTCGCTTTGGTGGCAATATTCATTCCTATGAATCCGGCCAGCGCTGAAAAGAAGGCACCAATTAAAAATGCGATGGCAATAATGGGGTCAGAATCCGGTACCAGCGTACCAGAATACGCCAGCAACAGCCCGGTGATAACTGCAAAATAAGAGAGCACCTTCCATTCTGCTCTGAGAAAAGCCATGGCCCCATTGGCGATATATGCTGCCAGTTCCTGCATGTTTTTATCCCCTGCATCCTGTTTGGTCACCCAAAGAGATTTAGTGATCAACACTACTATTCCCAAAATGCCCATGACGGGAATGACATACGTAAAATTATTCATAAGTTATATTATTGAGTCTGCTTGATGTTTCGTAAAAACCCCACAAAGATAGAAGAACAGTGTTGAATATAAAACCTCACTACAATAAATACCGGGGAGGGAGGTGATCTGTTATTGGTTTACACCATTTCGAAATTTATCTAAAAGGTTATTCAAAGTGCGGAGTTCCTCACCGGTAAGGTTTTCGAAAAGCTCATATACCTGCTTGATCTCGACATCCATCTTTTTTAACAATTCCAGTCCCTGCTGACTAATGACGATTTCCACTTCCCGGCGATCACTGCGACTTTGCTTTCGGGTTACCAGCTTTTTTCGCCTGAGTCGTTCCACGATCCTGGAAGCATCCGACATTTTGTCCAGCATTCGCTCCTTGATCAAATTTAAGTTGGCTGAATCGGGGTGTTGTCCTCGCAGGATACGGAGGACGTTAAATTGCTGCCTGGTAATACCCCTGCTTTTAAAAAATCCGGACATCCTGTTTACCAGGAAGCTGTGGGTATAAATTAAATTTACCAGTGTTTTATGATGCTCGTTTACAAATTGGTCCTGACCTATCTCTTCCTCTAATCGCATACTTGATTGAACTTTACCAAGAGCAATTATAATGATTTATTGACTATTAATAAAATTCAAAAACTCCGCCCTGGTATTGGGTTCTTTAAACTTTCCACTGAAGTAGGCGGTACCGGTAGTGCTGTTGGTATCACCCACGCCTCTGGATGATACGCACAGGTGGGTAGCATCCACTACCACCCCCACATTTTCTGTATTAAGGGTTTTTTTAAGGTCTTCGGCGATTTGCATGGTCAGCCGCTCCTGTACCTGTGGTCGTTTGGCATAATATTGCACAACGCGGTTGATCTTGGACAGACCGATCACCTTGCCTGAGGAGATATACCCAACATGTGCTTTTCCAATTATCGGAACAAAATGGTGTTCACAGTTTGAATAGAATGTGATGTCTTTCTCCACCAGCATTTCGCTGTACTTGAATTTGTTATCGAATAATTTGGCATGAGGCTTATTCTCCGGGTTTAGACCGCTGAAGATCTCCTGTACATACATCTTGGCCACCCGCTTGGGAGTACCCTGAAGGCTGTCATCATTGAGATCCAAACCGAGGATTTCCATAATCTCCCGAAAGTGGTGAGCAATTCTGGTGATTTTTTGCTGATCACTCAGTTCAAAGGCATCCGGCCGCAAGGGTGTCTCCGAAGAACTGGCGATATGCTCATCACCTAATTCCTGTAGTTCTGAATCATTCGGCGGGATACTCGACAATGTTTCTTTCGGTTTCATATAAAGTTATTTTTAAATCATAATCAGGATCAATCCGATCTCTCAATTTCCGCCATATGATCATGGCTATGTTCTCTGCGGTTGGATTCAGGGATTGAAACTCCGGCACATCTTCGTTCAAATTCCGGTGATCAAACGGTTCGATTACTTCATCTTTAATAATATCACTCAATCGCTTCATGTCAAATACATACCCGGTTTCCGGGTCTGTCTTACCGGTCAACTTCACCAGTAGTTCGTAATTATGGCCATGGTAGTTAGGGTTGTTGCACTTCCCAAATACCCGGTCATTCTCTTGGTCAGACCAGGCTGGATTGTACAAACGGTGCGCCGCATTAAAATGTTCTTTTCGAATTACTGCCGTTCTCATAAGATCAAACATACATAAATGAAAAATTGTTTAATAATCAACACAATAATTTGACGATCCCGGTACATTTACCGGATTTATACATTTTCAAGATAGCCCCCTTTTTTTTATAATTGTAAGGGCTATGACCGCTTGAACTTGAAAAAACCTCAAATTTTAAGCCAGTTCCAGCACTATGCGGAGGGCGGAAAGAAGTTGTTTACTTCTTCTTCATTCCAAACGCACAGTATGGTTCTGCTGCATATTATCAGTGAATCATCTCTGGATATCCCGGTGTATTTTATAAACACCGGGTATCATTTTCCGGAAACCGTGTCCTACAAGGAACAGATGGCTGAGCGATTTGGACTCCGGGTTATAGACCTGTATGCGGAAACTCCAAAAATTATGCAGAAAGATGCCGGAGGTCGTCTCCTTTTTACTTCCGATCCGGATTACTGTTGCTACCTGAATAAAACACAGCCGATGGAAAAGGTGCTACAAACCCATGATATTTGGATTAATGGGGTTAGGAGCGACCAGAATCGTTTCAGGAAGTCACTGCAGGTAGAAGAGTCCGCCCCGTTCGATAGTGTTCGTTTTCATCCCATGCTGGATTGGACCGCCAGAGATATTTACCAGTATATTAAAGCACATGATATCCCCAGGCACCCGCTGGATGAAAAGGGATATTTAAGCATAGGTTGTGAGCCCTGTACCAGCAAACGCCATCCCGATATCGACGAGAGGGAGGCACGGTGGTATGGCCTGAACAAAACCGAATGCGGTTTGCATACTGACCTTATCAAAAAATCATGAAGGTATTAATTACAGGAGGGGCGGGTTATATCGGGACCGGGTTGGTAAGTCAACTGATCTCAATGCCCGCAGTAGAAAGCATTGTTATCTATGATAACCTCAGTCGCGACAACTATAACTTTTTTCTAGGCGGGGTACTGACAGAAGCCCATAAGCTCTCTTTTGTGGAAGGAGATATACTGGACTCCAGGAAGCTTCGAAAACACCTGAAGGGAATGGATGCTGTAATTCATTTAGCGGCCCGCGTAACCACGCCATTCGCCAACATCGACAGCCATTTTTTTGAGCAGGTCAACCACTGGGGAACGGCAGAACTGGTCTATGCTTTGGAGGAATCTGACGTCAAAAGAATGATATATGTGAGCAGCACTTCGGTCTATGGCAGATCCAAAGACCTGGCTACCGAAGAGAAAGTGCCAAACCCCAGAACATTCTACGGCATAAGTAAACTAAGAGGTGAGGAGCATGTGTCCAGGTTGTTCGATAAGATGGAAACCTTTATCATCAGATGTGGGAATGTATACGGGTACAACAAAAGTATGCGGTTCGACTCGGTGATAAACCGGTTTGTATTTGATGCCAATTACAAGGGAAGGATTACCATCAACGGAAATGGTACCCAGGCCAGAGCCTTCATACACGTGGATACGGTGTCCCAAATGCTGGCCAACCTGACCTCAGCAACAGTAGCACCTGGCACTTATAATCTCAGTACTGATAATTTCCAGATTTTAGAGTTGGTGGATGTACTGAAAATCATCTATCCTCAATTGGAGTTCATCTTCGTAAACCAGCACCTCAATTTGAGAGGTATCAAAATTCAACCCAATCAGGACTTCCTGTCAAAGCTGGGGTTTACCGGCCATGAAGATCTGGAACAGCAGCTCAGGGCATTTGCGGTGGAACTTCCCTTTGGAGGGCTAGCCGATAGCGGTAAGGTTTAAAATCTTGGTCCCCGCCCTGTACAGATACGTCAGTGTTCCTGGTTGTTCAGTCTCGACAATGCTGGCTATTTTCTTAAGAATATTTAGTTATGGAAGAAAGCAAATCCCGTTTTTTTACGAGATTTGCTTTTTATACTGTTTAACAGAGTTCCTGATAGACTTCCACCAAATGATTTGCGATCATTTCGGCAGTTCTGCCTTCGATGTGGTGCCTTTCCACAAAATGTGCCAATTCACCGTCTTTGAACAAAGCTATGGAAGGTGAGGAGGGAGGGTATGGCAGTGTATACTCCCTTACCCGGTTAACCGCTTCATGGTCCACTCCGGCAAATACTGTTGTCAGGTTATCAGGACGTTTTTCGGAATGCTGCAGCGAAAGCTTTACTCCCGGTCTGGCTGCCCCCGCGGCACAACCGCATACGGAATTTATTACTACTAAAGTTGTTCCCTGGTGTGACTTCAGATGAGCATCAACCTCTTCTGCGGTTTTAAATTCATCAAACCCCGCAATGGTCAAATCTTCCCTCATGGGAGCCACTAATTGTTCTGGATACATTGTTAATTCATTTTAATTTTATAAAAACCCTAATTCAAGTTTAGCCGCCTCACTCATCATGTCCTGGGTATACGGCGGATCAAAAGTCACTTCGACTTTTACATCATTTACCCCCTTGATCCCTTTAACCCTGCCTTCAACCTCTGCCGGTATGATCTCAGCAGCGGGACAGGCGGGACTGGTAAGTGTCATCAATATGTACACATTGTCTACGGGATAAACATTGATCTCATAGATTAAGCCCAATTCATAGATATCGACCGGGATTTCCGGGTCATATACAGATTTTAGCGCATCTACAATTTTTTCTTTTAATGAAGGACCCTCATTCATGATGATTCCTTGTTTTGTTCCTTGGCCATAAAAGCCAGTGCATATAATTTCATTTGTTTTATCATGGCTGCCAATCCATTGGATCGCTGAGTGCCAATGAAACGATTCATACCGATCTTATTGATAAAGTAAAGGTCGGCGTTTAATATGTCATCGGGGGTTTGTCCTGAAAGCACCCGGATCAGCA
>JAUIKU010000246.1 GCA_030430675.1 Bacteroidia bacterium
TCAGGTTTTGCAGACTGGAAAGTTGAGCCCCCAATATTTCATTGCTGTGTATTAGATGACGCAAATATGACTTGGTGTGTTGCCCACCGGCATAACCGCCCAGTTGCGGATCAATGAGGCTAAAATCATTTTTCCATTTTTTGTTTCTTATGTTGATGATCCCCTCGGTAGTAAAAAGCATGCCGTTGCGGGCATTGCGAGTGGGCATTACACAATCAAACATGTCTATACCCAGTGCCACGCTCTCCAATAGATTAGCCGGTGTACCTACCCCCATCAGATAACGGGGTTTGTCCCGGGACAATACCTCACAGCATTCGGCGGTCATCTGGTACATCAACTCCGCCGGTTCTCCCACGGAAAGGCCTCCAATGGCATTTCCCGGCAAATCCATCTCAGACACTACTTCGGCCGATCTTTTACGAAGTTCCGGATAGACACTGCCCTGTACGATGCCGAATAAGCTCTGATCCTGGTTGTCTCCGTTTATCCCCTGGTTAAAATGATCCTTGCATCGCTGAAGCCAGCGGTGTGTCAGTTCCATGGAATTCCGGGCGTAGTCAATATCACAGGGAAAAGGCGTACATTCATCAAACGCCATAATGATGTCCGCACCGATAGTACGCTGGATATCAATAACGGACTCCGGGGTGAAGGTATGACTACTGCCGTCAATGTGGGATTTGAAAGTCACTCCTTCCTCTGTAATCCTTCGGGATTCGGCCAGAGAATATACCTGGTATCCACCCGAATCGGTAAGCACAGGCAATTCCCAGCCCATGAATTTATGCAATCCCCCTGCCTGCCCGATAGTCTCCATCCCGGGACGCATGTACAAATGATAGGTATTCCCCAGTATTATCTGGGCCTGGATATCCTGAATCAATTCCCGCTGATGCACGGCTTTCACGGTACCCGCAGTACCCACCGGCATAAAGATTGGGGTTTGTATAGCACCATGAGCAGTGGTTATTTCTCCGGTTCTGGCTGCGCTTTTGGGATCGTCGGTCCTGACCTGAAAGGATATCATAATCGAGCACAAAAATAGGTTTTAATTGACAATATATTGCTATTTTTAACGGATACCGAGATGTATCAGTGACCCCTATCCTCTTTCTTTTCCTATTCTGTGCGGTGATTCAATTGCTATACTGGCTGGGTATTTTTTTACCATCGTCATTTGACGGGCCTACTGAAAACCGACGAAAGGCTCCTACCCGGCCCCCTGTTTCGATAGTTGTGTGCGCCCATAACCAGCTGCCAAACTTAAAGCAGCTGGTCCCAGCGCTACTGGAACAACAATATCCGGATTTCGAAGTGATCATTGTCAACGACCGTTCTGAGGATGGTACCGAAGCCTGGTTGCGCAAGCAACAATTTGATGTACCTGAGTTGCATGGTATTTCCATATCTGATGTACCTCAGGGGATTAACCCTAAAAAACATGCCCTGGTCAGGGGTATAGCCACTGCCAGACATGATATTCTTTTACTGACAGATGCCGATTGCGTTCCGGAGTCGGACCGCTGGATCGATGAAATCAGCGCCCGCTACCGGGAGGAAATACAAATCGTTCTGGGATATTCGGGTTACCAGTCAGCCCCCGGTCTACTAAATAAGGTGATTCGATTTGAGACTTTGGTGACAGCCATTCAATACTTGTCCAGGGCCCTGAAGAAACATCCCTACATGGGAGTCGGTCGCAATTTGTCCTATCGCAAATCCTTTTTCAACCGGGTAAGTGGTTTGCAGCAGGTAATGGGCATTACCGGTGGCGACGATGATCTTCTGGTAAACCAGCATGCCCGTGGCCACAATACCGCAGTCTGTATCAGCCCTCAGTCCAGGGTAATTTCAATTCCCAAGACCACCTGGCCGGAATACTTCAGGCAGAAGGTCCGGCATTTATCCGTTGGCAAATACTACCGGTCCGGAGATAAATGGCTTCTGGGCATATTCTCGGCTTCTCATATAATATTTTGGAGTTCTTTAGTAAGTTTGTTGATAACCCATACACCGGTATACTGGGTGGCTGCGGGGTTTATAATACGTCAACTCGCACTCTCTTGGGCAGTTGGTCGGTGGTCTCGAAAACTTGGTGAACGCATAAGCATGTACTACGTGCCCTTACTGGATTTTCTTTACAGCCTGAACTATTTGATTACCGGTTTAGTGGCCCTATTTAGCAGAAAAATAAGCTGGCATTGAAACAGTTTTCGGACAAAGCGCTTCAGGATTTTAACCTCATCGATCGCGCGGTAGGAGATGATGATGAGAAGGCCTATGCCGAATTGATGAAACGGTATAAGACACCGGTGTACCATATGATCCTGAAGATGATCCGGAATGTCGATGATGCCGAAGACCTCACCATTGAAGCATTTGCCAAGGCCTTTAAGAACCTGCACAAGTTTAAAAAGGACTTCACCTTCAGTACCTGGTTGTTCCGCATCGCCACCAACAACACCATCGATTTTATCCGAAAAAAGAAGCTGGACACTTTCAGTCTCAATACCTCACTTAAGAACGACGACGGTGACAATGTGAATATCGACCTGGAAGATCAAAACCTGGATCCACAGGAAGAAGCCATAAAGGTGCAGAAGATAGAGCTGGTCCACTTGTTTGTGGGGAAATTACCTCCCAAGTATCAGCGACTGGTGCGCCTTAGATATTTTGAAGAACTGTCCTATGATGAGATTGCCCAGGAACTAGAAGCCCCGTTGGGAACGGTTAAGGCGCAATTGCACCGGGCCCGGGAGTTGATGTACGACCTGGTAAAGGGTAAAAAGGATCATATTTAGGGCATGGAATTTAATCCCGGCCCGGAAATCATTTCCAGGTATTTTCACCATCTCACCCTGCAACAGCAGCATCAATTTGCTTCCCTGGCAGCCCACTACGGCTATTGGAATGAACGCATCAACGTCATTTCACGGAAAGACCTGGCCGGTTTCTACCAAAATCATGTGTTGCATTCATTGGGATTGGCGAAGGTACAGCCATTTGAACCGGGGCAGCAGGTGCTGGACCTGGGTACCGGAGGGGGCTTTCCCGGTATTCCATTGGCCATTCTCTTTCCGGAAACCCGTTTTCACCTGATCGATTCCATTGGTAAAAAGATCAGAGTAGTACAGGAAGTAATCGATGTATTGGGCCTGCAAAATGCCAGCAGCCGGCAAATCAGGGCAGAGGAGCATCAGGGGAAGTATAATCTTGTGGTGTGCCGGGCGGTGACCAGGTTAAATACCTTAATAAAATGGACCAGGCCGTTGCTGTCACCTGGCGGGCAATTGCTTTGTCTGAAAGGGGGCAATCTTGACCGGGAAATCGCAGAGGTGCAGGTGCCGGTAGAAAAAATTGCCCTTTCTGAATGTTTCATTGAACCATTCTTTGAAACCAAAAAAGTTCTGGTGATCAAGGGATAATTGATCGATAGATTAATGGATTTATTGATCGACAGACCTTAGATTTAGATTGGAATTTTTAGACACGATATTGGATCTGAATTCTTAGATCTCAGATTATACTATGCCGACTTTTAGCCACCTTCACTGTCATACCCAATTCTCACTTTTAGACGGGGCCGCCAAGATCCCTGAAATGCTGAAAAAGGCCCAGGAGGATGGTATGCCGGCGGTTGCACTCACCGATCACGGCAATATGTTCGGGGTGTTTAAGTTTGTGGCGGAGGCCAATAAATACAACGTGAAGCCCGTAGTTGGCTGTGAATTTTACCTGGTACCGGACCGGCATAAGAAACAGTTTAGTAAGGAGCAACGGGACGAGCGTTTCCACCAACTGATGCTGGCCAAGAACGAACAGGGATACAAGAATTTGTCCAAGCTTTGCTCACTGGGCTATATTGAGGGGTTGTACAGTAAATGGCCCAGGATCGACAAGGAACTGGTGCTAAAATATCACGAGGGGCTGATCGCTACTTCCTGCTGTTTGGGTGCGGAAATCCCCCAGGCCATTTTACACAAGTCTGAGCAGGAAGCCGAATCCCTCTTCAAATGGTGGCTGGACCTGTTTGGCGAAGATTTTTACGTGGAGCTACAGCGGCATGACCTGCCGGAACAGCAACAGGTAAATGAGGTGTTACTAAAATTAGCCAAAAAATATCAGGTAAAAATATTGGCCACTAACGACTCTCACTACGTGGACCAGGAAGATGCCAATGCCCATGATATCCTGTTGTGCGTAAATACCGGAGAGTTTCAAAGCAAACCCGTCTGGAAAGGTGAAGGGTCCGGGTCCAGGGAATACCGGTTTGGGTTTCCCAACGACAATTTCTTTTTCAAGACCCAGGCGGAAATGGCCAGTCTGTTTCACGACCTGCCGGAAGCACTGGACAACACCAATGAAGTAATCGATAAGGTGTATTCCCCAAAACTCACCCGGGACATTCTTTTACCTAATTTCCCGTTGCCGGCAGGTTTTGAAGATAATGACAGTTACCTGCGACATGTTACCTATGAAGGCGCCAAATCACCAAAACGATACGGAGAACTAACTACAGATATAACTGAGCGCATCGAACATGAGCTGAATATAATTAAGACCATGGGCTTTGCCGGCTATTTTTTGATCACTGCCGACCTGATCAAAGCCGGACGTGATCGCGGGGTAATGATCGGACCGGGAAGGGGTTCTGCCGCGGGATCGGTAGTGGCCTATTGTACCGGAATTACCAATATAGACCCCATCAAATACTCTTTGCTGTTTGAGCGGTTCCTGAACCCGGAAAGAATTACCATGCCGGATATAGATACCGATTTCGACGATGAGGGACGACAAAGGGTAATTGACTATGTAGTGGATAAGTACGGCAAAAACCAGGTGGCACAGATCATAACTTATGGAACCATGGCTGCCAAGCTGGCTATCAGGGACGTAGCCCGGGTTACAGAGTTGCCCCTTCCCGATGCCAATGCTTTGGCCAAACTGGTGCCTGAGCGTCCGGGGATTACCCTGTCCAAGGCATACGACGAAGTAAACGACCTCAAGGTAATACGCAAGGGAACAGATCATCAGGGCCGGGTATTGCACATGGCCGAAAAGCTGGAAGGGTCGGTGAGAAATTCCGGGATACACGCTGCCGGAGTGATTATCGCACCGGACGACCTTACCGAGTATATACCGGTCTGCACTTCCAAGGACTCCGACCTGCTGGTCACCCAGTTCGATGGCAAGGTCATCGAAGATGCCGGAATGCTTAAGATGGATTTTTTGGGTTTGAAAACCCTGAGCATAATTAAAGATGCCCTGAAACTCATCAAGAAAAACCGGGGGGATGAAATTGATATTGATGAAATTCCACTGGAAGACCAGGAGACATTTAAACTATACCAGCGAGGAGACACTATCGGTACTTTTCAGTTTGAATCTCCCGGTATGAGAAAATACCTGCAGGTACTGAAGCCAACCGACATTGAGGACCTGATCGCCATGAATGCCCTGTACCGTCCCGGTCCCATGGAGTTTATTCCCAACTTCATTGACCGCAAGCACGGCAAAGAGTCCGTGGATTATCCCCATGAGTTGCTGGAACCCATATTGAAGAACACCTACGGAATTATGGTGTACCAGGAGCAGATTATGCAAACGGCCCAGATCATGGCCGGCTATTCCCTGGGACAAGCGGACTTGCTGAGAAGGGCCATGGGTAAGAAAAAAATTGAGGAGATGAACAAGCAGCGGGCCATATTTATTAAGGGCGCCGGAGAACTGCACCAGATCTCCAAGGAAAAAGCCAGTGATATCTTCGATATTATGGAGCGGTTCGCCGCTTATGGTTTTAACCGCAGTCACTCGGCAGCATACTCCATTGTGGCCTATCAGACCGCCTACCTCAAAGCCCACTATCCTGCGGAATACATGGCCAGCGTATTGACCCACAACCAAAGTAATATCGAAAAGATCACCTTCTTTATGGATGAGTGCAAGCGACAGCATATAAAGGTTCTGGGGCCACATATCAACGAAAGTGGGCTCAACTTCGATGTGAACCAACAAGGACAGATCCGCTTTGGTTTGGGTGCCATAAAAGGAACCGGAGAAGCGGCAGTGGATGCCATAATTTCCGAAAGGAACCAGGAAGGTGCATTTAAAGATGTCTTTGATTTTGCCCGGAGGGTCAACCTGAGAACTGTTAATAAAAAGACATTTGAAAGCCTGGCCATGGCAGGAGCGTTTGACTGCTTTAATGCCTATCACCGCCGTCAGTACCTGT
>JAUIKU010000247.1 GCA_030430675.1 Bacteroidia bacterium
CCGATGGTATCCACATAGAATCTTTTCATCTCATCTACTGGCATATCTTTAGACCATAAGTCGATCCGCAGGGTGTTTTTCTGTTGATGGTCCCACAGTGATATAGCAATTGACTTGGTTTCAGCGGGGCCGTTTTCATTTTGATCCGAGGCATTCCAATAGATTTTTTCCGGGATATTCTCCTCATCAAGTTCAACTGTAAAATTTATTTCTGATTTCTTCACTGTTTCTATGCTTTAATAAAATTACTGGTGTTGTCTAAGGATATCTTTGGCCTCCTGGCTATCCTGTTGCAGCCGCTGTGATAATTCGTTTACATCTTTGAATTTAATTTCAGACCGGATTTGTTTAACTACCTCGACTTCAATATCCCGATGATAAATGTCTTGTTCAAAGTTAAAGATATTTATCTCAATGGTCCTGGCAATTGAACCCACGGTGGGCCTAAACCCAATATTCATCATGCCCTGGTAGTTGGCTCCTTCTATAGTCAGCAAGACAGCATAGGCGCCATCGGAAGGTACCAGCTTGTATTTATCACTTATCTCCAAATTTGCTGTAGGAAACCCAATTCTTCTACCCAATTGTTGCCCGTAAACCACCTTGCCGGAAAATTTGTAAAACCGGCCCAGCAGTTTATTGGCCAGGTGGATTTGATGATTGAGAATATGTTCCCTTATTTTAGTGGAACTTACCGCAATATCATCTACATCTTTCCTGGAAATTTCCACTACTTCAAATCCGTATTTGGGGGCATTGGCTTTGAGGTATTCAAAACTGCCTTCCCTGTTCTTACCAAACCGGTGGTCATATCCGATAACCAGCTGACGGGTGCCAATTCTGTTGACCAATATTTCCTCTACAAATTGAACGGAAGTCATTTGGGAAAATTCATGGGTGAAGGGGATCCTGATCAGGTGATCTACGCCAAGTTTGTCCAGTAATTCTGCCTTTTCCTCGAATGTGGTCAACAGCTTCATAGGATTGCCAGGATGGAGTACGTATTTAGGGTGTGGCCAGAAGGTGATGATCACGGTCTCCCCGGAACTCGACTGCGCCAGGTCGCGCAATTCTCCAATTATTTTTTGATGACCCAAATGAACACCGTCAAAAGTTCCCGCAGTTACTACCGGGTAGTCGACGCTGTTAAAATCCTGTATCCCGTGATAGACCTGCATATTACTTTGAGGCAGTACTGAGTTGATTTACCAGGTCGCTTAACTGATGTGCATTTGAAAGTTTATGTGGCCCAATTCTGGTACGGACCAACTGCGACAGATAGGCGCCACACTTCAATAATTCCCCAAAATCTCTCACCAGGCTGCGGATATAGGTTCCTTTTGAACAAATCACTCTAAATTTCACTTCGGGCAACTCACACTTTGTTATGGTGAAGTCGCTTATTTGCACGGTGCGAGGTTGTAGTTTTACCTGCTGGCCTTTGCGGGCTTTATTGTAAACCCGTTGACCATCTACTTTTACCGCAGAATATACCGGAGGGATCTGCTGAATGGTGCCCACAAAACTGGAAGCTGATTGTGAGACCTGCGCTTCGGTAATATGTGAAATGTCTTGCTGAGAATCGAAGTCCGTTTCCAGGTCGACGGATGGGGTGGTTTTACCGAGGACCAAAGTACCTTCGTATTCTTTTTCCTGAATTTGATATTCATTAATTTTTTTGGTCATTTTACCGGTACAGACGATCAGCAGCCCGGTTGCCAATGGGTCCAGCGTTCCGGCATGGCCAATTTTTTTGATCTTCAGCACGCCGCGAAGTTTCTTCACCACATCAAAAGATGTCCAACCGTAGGGTTTGTCGATCATTAGCATGTTTCCATCTGGCTGCGCCGTGTCCATTACATTGATAAGATAATGGTAATTGTTCCCACCAGGAAGCAGTAAAAAGCAAAATAGATCAGCTTTCCTTTTTTTACAATGGCAATCATCCAATTGCAGGCCAGTAAACCGGTAATGAATGCAGATATGAAGCCTATGGATAGCACTCCCTGGGTTATTTCTTCAGACACCGCGGGTTCTTTCAGGTAATCCAGCAATTTCAGCAGGCTGCCACCAAGAATGGGCATTAACACCATTAAGAATGAGAACCGGGCAGCTTTTTCTTTATCAACTCCCAACAACAGTGCAGTAGAAATAGTAGCGCCCGATCTCGATATTCCCGGTAATATGGCCAGTGCCTGAGACAGACCAATTAAAAGCGCTCGACCCAGGGTTACTTTACCGGTCCTGGCTGGTGAATAATAAGTCATGGCCAACAACAGTCCGGTTACCAGAAGCATGAAGCCTACCAGTAGGACTTGTCCACTAAAAAAATTTTCAATTTCCTTGTCATAAGCCAGTCCGATAACACCCACCGGTATCGCTGAAATTACCAGGGCACCCACGTAGTAGGATGCTTCCCTGTCCAGGCGGAACAGGTCAGTGATCAGTGAGACCAGGTCCTTCCTGAATATTACTATGGTACTGAGGCAGGTGGCACTGTGTACCACTACGCTAAACAACAGGTTGTTGCTGGTCTTTACATTCAATAGTGTGCTTCCCAGTTCGATATGTCCGCTGCTGCTAATGGGTAAAAATTCGGTGAGTCCCTGCAGGATTCCAAGAATGATGGCATCTACCGCCGTCATTTATCTTTTTTGGGGTTATGCATAATGGCAAAAAATTGAATCATAAATCCGGTCATTACTATGATGGGGCCAAGTGTGAGTCCTAAAAATCCAAACCCATAAGGCTCGGAATCCATCGACATCACGATAAACCCCAGTATTAACACTGCCAATCCGGATAGCATGATTACATAATTTTTTCTTCCGAAGGGTAATCCTTTATTACTCATATCAATAGAGTTGATCAAGAGACATGTTCAAGTATTTTCTGATGGCCCGTAGCGTACTAAAGAAGCCAATGGCGGCACCCAATACGATTAGGCCACCCATTAGCATTAAAACCTGCATGGCATCACTTATGGCATTGAGATCGGGAATTTGAAAACGGGCATACTCCAAAAGTCCCAATAAGCATACCGATGCGATGATACCCGCCAGGAACCCATGGCCCATTGACCGCCATAGAAACGGTTTCTGTATGAACATGCCGGTAGCACCAACCAATTGCATACTGCGAATAAGGAATCGTTGTGAAAAAAGTGCCAGCTTAATGGTGTTATTAATGAGGACGATAACGGTGATCAAAAGCAATATAAAAAAGCCGATCAGGATCAGTCCGATCTTATTGGTATTTCTATTGATTTCTGAAATGATGCTGTCCAGGTAATTCACTTCAAAAACTCCGTTGATCGCCTCAATTTCCATTTTCACCTGGTTGAGATTGGCACTGTCCAGGTATTGGGGTTTTAACTTCAGCAGGTATGCGTCCCGCAAGGGATTGTGTCCTAAAAAAGTTTCGGGGTTCTCACCGGCCTGTAGCGTAAAGTCCTCCAGGGCCTGTTCCTTCGAAATAAAAGTCAGTTGTGGCTGCTCCTCTTTAATTAAGGTAAATTCCTTGCTGGCCAATGTTTTCTGGATGCCCATGATCTGGCTCTCACTCAACCGGTTTTCCAGGTAAACCTGTACTTCCATCTGTTCTTTGATGTACTCGCTCAGTTTATGGCTGTGTATGAATAATATCCCGAAGAGACCCATTACGAAAAGGGCCAGGGTTATGCTGAAAACTACACTTATGAATGGGTAAGAACCCAGTCTCTTCTTCTTACGGAGTTGTTTATTTTCCAAGGCAGCAGGTAAAAGCTCAAATTTAAGAATTAATCCTATAAACGAGATAAAAAAAAATCCCGCCTTTTGAGCGGGATTCTAAGTTTATCTCTTGGACCTACTTATTTGCCTGGATTATCTCTAGCTTTTTGATCGTCTCCTGGTTGTTGAGTTTCTCCAGGGGAGTGATCTCCTGTTGGTTGTCATTGATTTTAAAGTAAGCACCGTTGTAATATATAAACAACCTCTTACCCTGTGCAGAGTTCAGTTCCAGTATCTCATAAGGATTATCCCTGAAGTCACCGTATAAGTATAGTTTGCCGCTGTAGTACTGGTAATGGAACATATCACTGTCCCTTCTGGCGGTTTCTACCGCTACCACATTATTTTCCAGTAAACCATCCTGTGCCAGTGAAGCGGTAGGCATTTCAATGGTCTCCTCGACTTCTTCTGACTGATAGATGCTGGGATCGATCAAATTGGGTGTCCTGATTACAGGATCCGTTTTTGTTTCCAACTGGTCAGTTACCGTGCTTTCCACCGGAGCTTCTTCCATTTCCATTTCAGGCTGAGACAGGGCAACGATTTCTTCTGTGGCTTCCTGTACCGGCTCTGCCACGGTCTCAGTTGCTATTTCATCTTCAACTGGCAACTCATCCGGTAATTGTATCAATGTCTCGGGATTTACCTGCTGCTCGATGGGAGCAATGGATTCGGTTATTACACCACTTTCATCTTCACTGGTGTTAAAATAAAGGTAGGCGCCCAGTCCCACTATTCCGGAGATAACCAAGGCAGCAGCCGCCTTAACTCCCACCGCAATGCCGGGTCCCACACTAACAGGTACCTGATCTAATCTGGTTTTCAATTGTGTCTTTCTGAAATCCTTCAAGGTATGAACGATATCTTTTTGAAGTTCGAATTCAGATCGAAGCACAGGGTCGGTATGAAGCTGCTTTTCAAATTCCTGCATCTGACCCGGGGACATTTGACCATCCAGGTAGGAAGCTATGCGTTCGCTATGATTTAAATATTTACTCATGTCAGTCTAAGAAATCACTGGCTTTGTATATGGATTTCACCAATTGATCCAGTCGTTTTTTGCATTTATATTTTTTCGTCTTTGCAGTATCAGTGCTTGAAAAATTAAGTTTTTCAGCTATATCATTCATTGACATTCCGTCAAAATAATAGAAGGTCAGTACTTTTTGGCAGGTATCCCCCAACTGATCGATGCACTCTCTTATAATCTTTACCCGCTCATCCCGATCGTGATCCATGTATTCTGAACCATCCTTGGTCTCACTGCTGAGTCGACTTTTTCTGTCCAACTCTTTCCGCCACAAGTTCTGGCAGATGCTGTAGAGATAGGTACTTAATTTCGAGGTCAATACCAAATTTCCACTTACGGCCTTTTGCCATAATACTATGAGAGCTTCCTGATAAATATCTTTGGCCTCATATTCTGTTCCGCTATTTGAAGTCACCAGTTTGATCATCATCCGGTAGTACTTCTGGTACAGATACTCCAAGGCAGATTCATCCCCTTTACTCATTCTAGCCAGAATATCAGCGTCTTTCATCAGATCTGCCTGTTAGTTAATACAATTTTACAGTAAAATGTAACCTGTTTGTTCCTCAATTTCATTTGCAGCTATGGTTACAGCCTTGAAAGAGGTTAAAATTACGGCTAAAATTGGTCAATTACTAAAATTAAACCGGCAATCAAATTCCAAATCTTACATGGTAACTTTTAACCTGTTATCACAGCCGATCTCCTGCAAAATCGCTTGTTAAAGTATATTGAGCGATGTTTTAACCCTTTTGGTTCCTCCCTGATTTAACTGGTTTCTTTCAGGCTGCAGGAGATATTGTGCAGTGAAATTTTTAATCCTTACATAAATAGACTTCTTTATATTTATGACCCGGAAATATTTTCTTTATCCTGACTAAATCGGCAACTGCAAACACCACAAAAAAAGGAGTTGCCGGTAAAAACAACTCCTTTAATAACAAAGTTTTTAGCAATTAAAGTTTCTGCAACTGCGGTGGTTCGGTAGCGTCAGCTTCAAGTTCGATTTTATGGGTATCCTCATTGTAGGAGGTATCGTGGTGATCGATCACTGCTATATGAGGTGCAATTACCAGAGAAACGATTGACATAAGTTTGATCAGGATGTTCATCGAAGGACCCGAGGTGTCCTTGAAGGGATCACCAACAGTATCTCCCGTTACCGAAGCTTTATGTGGTTCGGAACCCTTGTATTCCATTTTACCATCAATGTCAACACCCTTTTCAAAGGATTTTTTTGCGTTGTCCCAGGCACCACCGGCGTTGTTCTGGAAAATTCCCATCAGTACCCCGGAAACGGTAACGCCAGCCAGTACACCTCCCAAAACTTCAGGTCCGAATGAGAACCCTACCAGTACCGGTACCACCAGTGCAATTGCCCCGGGAGCAATCATTTCTCGAATGGAAGC
>JAUIKU010000248.1 GCA_030430675.1 Bacteroidia bacterium
TTTACCCGCCTGACCCCAGGCCAATGCGCGGTTTACATATAACACCGGATCGTTGGGATCAATTTGCAAAGCCGCACTGTAATCTTCTATTGCACCCATGGTATCACCGGATTTCAATTTATGCAGTGCCCGGTTTACATAGGCGGAAGTAAACTGCGGGTGTTCGGCGATTATTTCGTCGTAAGAATTTATATCAAGAGCGCCTGATCTTTCAAATTCATGGGTAAGGTTGAACTGTGCAATGGCATGTCCGGGTTCAAGCTCAAGCGCGTTCTTGAAGTCAACTATTGCTTGTTTTCGATTCCCCAGTGCTAGGTGACTCAATCCGCGGTTTACCAAAAAGTTGGCTTCTCCAGGCATAAGGGCCACTGCCTCACTGAAAGCGGAAACCGCTGAATCATTCTCTTCCATTGCCTGATAACAAAGCCCCAGGTAGTTATAAATATCTGCCTCAATGCCGGTGATAGTGGTAATGCCTTCCATTGCCACGCCACCTTCATTGTTGAGCGGAGTCCCTTTGAAGTAAACAGCCTGAGTACCACTGCTGCCCATGGTTAACACTTTTCTAAAATCCACAATCGCCTGCTGATATTGTGCAAGTTTATACCGAAGCCGGGCACGATTAAAGGCCGCTTCCCGGTAGGTACTGTCCAATAATAATACAATCTGGTAATCGGTCAATGCCCCATCGGCGTCCCCGGTGTGTTCCTTGACTATTGCCCGGTTGAAATAGCCTTCTGTGTGGTCGGATTTCAGTTGTATTGTCCGGTTTAATATTTGTAATGCCTCGGCATACCGCTTATTGGCCATGCTTTCTTTCGATAAGGCCAGTAACCGCTGGGATTCACGGTGGTTTGAAGCGTAAATTCTTTCCGGTACCTGGCCTGAGACAATACACAGGTTCCCCAAAAGGAGTAAAAAACTGATAAATGTACCGATTGGTACCCCGTTCATTTTTGTGAAAATTGAATATTAGATAAATTTACAAATTACAGGTATAACTTTCACTGCCTGCTTCCACATAGTGGCAGCAGATTGATTATTAAAGGAATTATTTTTTATAAATATATTTATCATATTGATTATCAATACTTTTAGATTTAATTTCGGGCTTATTTTTAATTGAGCCTGTAGCGATACCAACCTTGGTACGATTTTTAATTGGTATAAACCAACAATTAAACACCGGGAGATTAGTTTTGTATTATTATAAGCAGTTTGTAACATGATCAAAGGGAAATTTCAAGGATATTTCTGGTTCCTATTTTGTATAGTACTTGCATTTGGGTTTACAGGGTGTAAAAACCAGCAAAAGTTAGCGGCGGAGCAAGCCGCACAGGTAAAAGCGGAAAATACCGCTAAGGCCAAAGAAATTCTCAATGCAATACTGAATGACGACGGTCAGCTGACCCTGGCAGAAAAAGAGCGAATGCTAAGACAAGCCAAAGCCTTGGGGTCCGATGATCCTGAGGTGCTGGCATTGATAGCGGAAGTGGAAGATATGATCCGAAGGGAACGGGAAGCTCAGCAAGAGCCCCAGGACGCGCGGGTTAAACCAGAACCGACCGTGGAACAGGAACTACAGGCACTGTTCGGAGATATTGCCGGTTCAGCCAACAGTAGCGCCGCTAACAGGCTTATCAATGAAGGACTTGGTATGTTTAGCTCTCCCGAAACCCCGGTGCTAATCATTATTAGTCTATCAGGAGACCTGAAGGACTATGATCAGCCAACCACAATAGAGCGATACCTGAATTATCTGAAAGATCAACGAATTTCACCCAATGGCATCTACCAGGTGAAAAAGGATGACAATGGTAAGATCAGTGAATTAGAATTGATAAAAAAATCCCAAAGGTAATCTATACATTATGAGGAAACTGTTTTTTACTATAACGGCATTATGTGGCATTTCTCTTTTGTACGGGCAGGATGTGCTCAGTCCGGAGAGAAAGGAAGCCATAGATTCACTGGCTCTGGAAAAGGTGCGGGATCTCAGTAGATATATCAGTATTATCGGAAATAAGGACACGCCTTTTTCTGAGGCCAACAGGGTGATCGACCGGGCTGAGGAGCTGTTTGCTGATGGCAGTGAAATAGGGGTAAGCTCCATAAATCGCTCTGATATTAACTACTATAACGTTACCGAATACTTCAAACGCCTGATGGCCCTAAACTACGACCGGGTGAGTATCAAGTGGTTCAACATACAGTATATCAGTGACCTTGAACTGCAGCCTGACGGGAGATATGTGGGGGTAATTACCATTTATCAAAGGTTTGAAGGAATATCCGCAGATGGGCTTAGGTATATGGATACTACGAAAAAGGACATCACCGTTTATGTGGAACGTAAACAAACTCAAATTGGCGGTAGATTGATTGGCTTTTGGGATGTAATGTTAGGGGATATCAGGGTTACCGAAACCAGTACATGAGGTATTTGTCGATCTTTTTGATGCTATGGTTAACAGCATCACCTGCGTACACCCAGGTGGGTGAATTCGTGGGTGATGAAAAGAATTTCTATGCCGCTACCAAGCAGGTTAATCAGTTCTTAAGGCGGTTTAACGGAGAGGAAGATCTCAGGGGCAAGCGATACAGTACCAGGGATCCCAACTACCGCAACCCCGACATCAGAAGAAAGTACATCAATATACTGTTTGACAACAATCAGAAAGACATTAGCCGGGAAACCAAGCAACAGTTTATGCGGGAAATTATCGAGTCCGGTGATCCACAGTTTTTGGATTTCCATGGAGGCAGTTGGTTTGCCCAGGTTACCACCAGGTTCAGCTATCAGGGAAGTGAGGAAATCCTTCAGTTATTTCTTAAGCTTCAGCAGGAACCGGTTGGAAGTAAGTGGGTTATTTACAAGGCATACTTTGAGCCATTCCAGAAGTATTTTGAGGTGGATACCGCGGATCAAGGTAAGTTTATTCATCCCATGAGCCATGAACTGGATTTCATGAACCTGAAAAAAATATTCCGCGATCCGGATGTGATACCCGCATACTCCAATAGAGATTTCAAACCCGATTATTTGAGCGTGATACTTTACGAGATAAAAAAGGGTAACTTAAAATTCAGTGCCGTTGACAAAGTGAGATTTCATTTTTTCCAACTGGACAACTGGTACTTTGAATTAACGGAGTTTAACCGTTCCGGTCCCAATACCGGTTGGCTGATCTCCAATTTGCTACAGGTGGATGAAAACCAAAAAGATCAACTTCGAAAGTTTATCTACTATGAAAGCAATTAAACTGTTCGGTGTTTTTTGTATCCTGGTAGTGAGTTTAATACCGGGTCAGGCACAGGAGCTGGCGAATAATATGCCCCTGGCGGAACTTGAGAATCACAAGCAGAAGGTACGGGACCTGGTGGATTTTTTGGAATTTGCCTTAAATACCATCGGAGATAGCGGAACACCTACCAGGGACAAGAACGTAATTATCAATCAAAGCTATTTAAAACTATTTGAGCATTCCAAGGTCCAGATTGAGGATGACCTCAATGAAGATCGCAATATGATTACCCGGAAGGATGTTCAGGCTTATTTAAGTGATATTGACTTCTTCTTCAAGCATGTGGAATTCACTTTTAATGTTGAGGATATAAGCCATTATGTGAATTCCAATGACCAGCTGTATTTTGTGGTATCAATGACCAGAAACCTCAGGGGCATTACCATTGAGAATGACAGCGTAAATTCTATGATGATCCGGTACCTGGAGGTGAACTTTAACGAAACTGAGGGCGATCTGAAAATTGCCAGCTTCTATTCCAACAGAGTCAGCCTGGAAGAGGAACTGACTGACTGGTGGTACAACCTGCCATATCCATGGACCGAAATTTTTTCCAAGCAGATTGGGCAAGTTGACAGCGTAAACGGTTCTTACCTGATGAAACTGATGGATTTGGAACGCATAGATCTTTCGGTTTATCCCCGTTTAAGGAATATTGAACCTCTGGCCAATTTAACCAGCCTGAAAAGGGTTAACCTGTCGGGAACTCAAATTAGCGATATTGTTCCCCTGAAGAATCTTACCAACCTGGAAATACTGGATTGCGGCAATACGGAGATCTCCGATCTATCACCCCTGAAATATGCCTTGGGTCTCAAGGCCTTGAGGATTGATAGCACCAAAGTGACCAGCGTAGCGGATTTGGAGGGACTGGAAAGTATGAGAAGCCTGAGTGCCTCACATACCTTTATAAGTTCATTGGTCCCACTTTCAGGGTTAACCGAAATGAGGAAAATGGATCTTTCCAAAACCAGAATCCGAAGTCTGGAAGGGATAGAATCGATGGATAAGCTGGAGGTATTGATCCTGGAAGACAACAGGATAAAGGACCTTGAACCTGTAAAAGGACTTAAAAACCTCAATCACCTGCAAATCGATAACACCCTGATTACCTCACTGGACCCTCTTAGTGAACTGGATAACCTTCGTGTACTTTCATGTAATAACACGCTGATAACCAGCTTGATGCCACTTGGCGTATTGCCAAATCTGGAAACAGTCTACAGCGATAATACCCTAATGGTGAGCAGCGATGCCAAGGAATTCATTACACAGCATCCCAGGGTGCTGGTTGTTTATGGAACGGAAAGTTTGCGTGGCTGGTGGGGGAATTTGTCAAAGCCTTGGAAGATCGTCCTGATGAAGGAAGCCGATCTTACCAGAATTAACCCCAGCCGGGAAGAAATGGCCCGGGTAGCCAATATCACGGAGATTAATGTTACCGGTATTGAAGAGATCACCAGCCTGGAGCCGGTTAAAATACTAAAGAACCTCAAAGAGCTCAGGTTTGCTTCCACCGGGGTCAGCAGCTTGTCTCCGCTTAGAGGGTTGTTGGAACTTGAGTTTGTGGATGCCAGTAATACCATGGTAAATGAGCTTTATAGTTTGGAAAAACTGCCGAAGTTAACCAGACTGGGTATTGACAATACACAGATCAAGCCGCAGGAAATCCAACGCTTCATAAGCAATCACCCCAATTGTCTGGTCATGTACAAGACTGACGAGCTACTCAGATGGTATGCCATGCAATCGAAAGAATGGCGCAATATCCTGATGTCCCATGTAAAAAGAGATAATCAGTCAGATAGTGAATTGCTTCATTCCTTGACCAATATTGAAAAGTTAACATTTGACGCGCCGGTTAAGACCCTTGATCCGGTAATGCAGCTGACAAAACTGAAAGTACTGGAATTTAACGGGACTATGATCAGCAGCCTGGAACCACTGCGTAGTATGACGGTGCTGGAATCATTGAGATGTTCTCATAGTCCTATTGCCAGCCTGGAACCTTTATCACAACTGCGAAGGTTGAAAAAGCTGAACTTTGAGGATACCCTGGTGGAAGATTTGGAACCGCTGACAGGGTTGCTGGGGTTGACTGACCTTAATTTTGCCGGAACCCCCGTGAAGGACCTCAAGCCTCTTAAAGGACTGCTGAACCTCAAAATACTGGAATGTCAAAATACCGATGTAAAGAACCTGAAGTATATTGAGGGATTGCGGGGACTTCGTTCTCTTAAATGCTATAATACCAAAGTCAACTTACGGGGTATTGAGAGTTTTAAGAAATCCGTTCCACAGTGTGAAGTTGTCTTTTATTAGTTTTTTGTGTTGAATATTTAGTGTTAAGTTGGCCCCAACTAGATCCACAAACCTAACACTGTAAGCAATGCGTCCTTTTATTTTAGCAGAAACAAATTGGAAAGATGTAAAATCACGGCAGTATCGATTGGCTGTACTGCCCTGGGGTGCTACTGAAGCGCACAATTATCATCTGCCTTATGGCACCGATAATTTTCAATGTGATTTTATTGCCGCACGTGCTGCTGAGATAGCCTGGGAAAGCGGGACCCGCCTTATTGTGCTCCCTACGGTGCCGTTCGGTGTCAACACCGGCCAGATGGATGTTCCACTTTGTATCAACATGAATCCCAGCACCCAGTTGGCATTGCTGGTTGATTTGGTGGAAGTCCTGGTCAATGCCGGTATTGATAAACTGGTAATATTAAACGGTCACGGGGGCAATAATTTTAAATCAATGATCAGAGAGCTATCGGTGCATTACCCCGATGTGTTCGTCTGTAGCGCCAACTGGTTTCAGGCTTCGGATCAGAGCGAAATATTTGATGAACCGGGTGATCATGCCGGTGAAAT
>JAUIKU010000019.1 GCA_030430675.1 Bacteroidia bacterium
TGTTACATTATAGGTGCCTGCAGCCAGGTTGTTTAAGCCCGAGCCTCTGGCAGCACTGTTATTCCATTCGAACTCATATGGCTCCTGGCCACCAGTTACCTGCAATTTTATGGCGCCGTCATTACTAGAACAATGAGCATCTTTGATCTCTGCCTCTGCCTTTAAGTTGGTGGTAATACCACCTACTACCAGGGTCTTAGAGGAACTCCAGCCATTATTTCCGGTTACTACAACCTCGTACTGGCCATTGGGTACATTGGACAGGTCCTTACTGGTAGCCCCATTCGACCATAAGTAAGTATATGGACTGCTATTGCCGGCCACTGTCAACTTGATAGCGCCATCTTTGGCGTTGCAACTGGCATCTGTAACCTGTGCAGAAATACTGGGCAGGTCTTCCGGATTCAGCACGAAGACAGAAATGTGATCACTACCCTCGGCACCACTTTTGTCATAGGCCTTCAATTTGAAAACATATCTGCCTGCCACCAGATTTTCTAACCTAATGGTGAGGCTTTCCGGATTTTCAATAGTCACGGTAGTGGGCCCGTCCGATTGCGTCCATATATGTTCTTCCACTGTATCATCTGCATCGGGATCGGAAGTAATTCCAGTGATTTCCACACTATTTTCAGGTAAAACCAGCGTTATATTTGCTCCGGCATTGGTGGTTGGTGGACTGTTATCGCTTGACTTCACCGTAAGCACCATATCGTCTGTATCAGTGGCCCCATTATCATCAGTGACCGTCAAACGCAGTATATAAACTCCCTCTTCAAGATTTTGAAAAGTAACTTCAGCGGCACTTTGATTTACCAGGGTTAAGTCACCGGGTCCCGATACCTGAGTCCAGCGGTACCTCCTGATTTCTCCATCGGGATCATTTCCACTACCGGTTATTGTAACTTCCGTTTGTTCGTCAAGCGAAACACTCAAATCCGAGCCCGCATTGGCTGAGGGCTCCTTGTTGACCTGGGGGGAACTATTACTCAAAAAACCGTTTTTTTTTACGGCGATATCATCGTAAAACAGTAATCGTTCGGTAACTCCCTGGCGCCGGGAGAGGCTGACCCTCGATTGTTGCTTCCAATCCCATTTGTAAACCCCGAATTTTAAGTAAGGTCCGAGATTATCGTTGTACCCTGTAGGGCCTCCATAGTTGATCTTAATGTCGGAAGCCGTTGGTGGTTCACCCACCTTCATATAAAACTTCATAAACCCATTTCCATTGGAATTGTAATCCCAATGAACATCAACCACGAAGTAGTGCCATTTTCCAGGAACGATCTTTTCGGAAAGGGTCCAGGTTTTTTCTCGTTGATCGGCATTACTGGCAATTCTTTTTGATATCCACCGGTTGGTTACAGACAGGGTTTTACCCCTCAATCTGAGCGCCCAGGGGGGACTGGAGTAGGTATCCTCTTTATCTGGAACACTGTGATACTGAGCAATTATTTCTGCGCTGCTTTCATCTGGTTGAAAATCTTTGGGAAAGTAGATGGCGAATCGTGTTCCGAAGGTATTTTTATTTGTCTGAAAATGTGGTACGCCTTTACCTCCTCTAAATCTTATCTCAGAACGTGCGTTGGAGTAGTTTTTGATGGGAAGCCAGGAGCGGTAGGATTTTGAACCATTTAACGAGTGTTCTGAAGAAACCGAGTTGTGATGTCCCTCAAACGCCCAATATTCATCTCTTATTCCGTTCTCAAAACTTTCAGAAAATGTTTGTCCAAAAAATGGGTAGTGTGCAAAAACAACTACAACCAGGGTAAAAAAAATTTTCAGGAAGATTGCGCCAACTTGATCGCCCGAAATATGCTGCATAAAAATCTAACTCGTCAAATGGAATATTTCAATAATTTTAAGTTAGTGCAATGTTACGGGCCACTTATAGCATAGAGTGTGCCAAATTAACTATTGATGTTAGTTATGTATATAACACATTGATAAACAGAAATATAAAATTTGTAGAAATACTATTTTGCAGATTGATGTTTCATATTGATAACAATCAGGTTTCATATTGATAAAATATGAAATTACTAAGAATTCATTGATTTTTAGTCAGAAATGATCGCTTGTTTCACCCCATATAGTATTGACTAATATTAAGATTTAATTGTGATTTTTTAATTATAATTAATTATATTGCGAGCTGTTTTTTGGTTGTTTTTAAGAAATTAAATCCATTAAAAGTTCAATTTTTTTATTCCTAAGAGCTTGAGGTCTAAATGATAAGCATAAAATCAACGGATATCACTGGCTATAAAAGCTACAGTATTTCAATTAAATGGCTGGTATTGACTTATTTTTTGCTCAGTTTGGGAATAAGTATTATCCTGAGAGCCAATACTGCGGCCGTAGACGGGTTTTTTGCGGAGTTGGGAAATGTTTCAGCAGCCCTGGCATCGGGTAGCGGATTTTCTAATGTTTTTGGACCAATGTCAGGCCCAACAGCTTGGTGTCCTGTGTTAAACGTCCTTTGTTATGCCGCAGTATTTAAAATTTTCGGAGTAAAGACGGTAGCGGCGTTCTGGACCTTGATCGTATGGCGATGCCTGTTATTTTCAATAAGTCTATGGTGGTTGCTCAAACTGGATTACACCCCGCGATTCAATAATTTTAAAATTTGGTTATTGCCAATCTTTCTGGGATACACCACTTTAGTAATATTCAGAACTGGACCTAAAGATGCCATGTTCTCAATCTTTTTTTCCGTACTCACTATATATACCTTGGTTGGCTGCTGGAGAAATGGATTAGATCCTAATCGCTTGAATTTGTTTCTATTGGCCATTCTTCTACCTCTGACCAGTATTTCCCTGGCCATCGGGTTGGTGTCATTTCTGATATTTTTATTTCTGTTCAAAAAACTTAGCTTAAATAAAAGAGACCTGGTAACCGCCGGGACTTTGCTGTTGTTGGTGTTTCTGTCATTCTCATCATGGGGCATTCGCAACAGTAAAGAATTGGGGAAATTCATCCCCTATAAATCCAACCTGTGGTTCGAGATGTATATTTCTAATGTTGTGGATGACGACGGACTGCTCAAGTATTCTAATTATCGAAAATACCATCCATATACCAATACGGAAGTAGCAGAGATCTACAGGTTAAAAGGAGAAGTGAGTTTTCTTCAGGGTTATCAAAACGCTTCAGTAGATTACTTAATTAATGATCCCCTGGATTTTATTTACAAAGTGGTTAACCGGGGTATTAACATTTTTATTTTCGCCAAATCGGAAAGAGATATTGAACTAGCCGACACTGAGAACTTCAATGCCCAAGATGTACATAAACTGGAGCAGGCAGGTCTGGTAGTAAACAATTATTGGGTTTGCCTGGAAACTGAACCCGATGAGGTACAAGGTGCATTAAATGATCTTACCCTGGACGACCCAGGTTTGATACTATCCGATTGGAAGAAAAAGTCTGTTATCAGTCAAGCGAGAGTGAACAACATTCACGACCCTAATGAACTATTAAAAGGGCTGCTCACCAGTATTATCCCGACCCTGGCAATTATATTTGGATTGATTATACCGGAAATTCGAAAAAACACGGTGTTCCTGGTTGCACTGTTTTTATTCCTGCTAAGCATAGGGCCCTATCTGGTTATATCCTGGACCCCGAGATACCAGTCATTCCAACTTGGCTTTTTTACGATATTTATTTTTCTGATGTTAGCGCATCTAATACAATCTTATAAAGGATTCAGAAGCGGGGTAAAACCACAATAATCAAAAACAGAGACTGATAAAATTCTAATGAAGATAGCTTATTTCACCCAGAACCCGGTTTCTGTTTCAGAAACCTTCTTTTCTTTTTTGGTAAATGGTTTGAAAAGGAAAGTGGGGGCGGATAATATTATCCATGTGGTTGGTTCTAAATCTGGCAATCGGCTTATCGAGAATACTTTTTTTTCCAATTTCAACTTAAACTTTTTAGGCCTGAGGCTCCTGTATGAATTTGAAGAGCGATCGGGACTGAATACCGATCTCGCGTTGAGCCTGGCTCAGAGAGTAGCCAGCAATAGGTTGAGAAAACTCAAGAATATGGGTATGCCAGACGTAGCGCATGTAGAGTATGGGAATACCGCTGTGAAGGTTTACAAGTTTCTCGTTAAAAATAAAATACCTTTTGTAGTTCACTACCATGGAAAGGATGCTTCCGCTGAATTTATTTCGCCAACCTACACCAGGGAGAGCAGGAAGTTGTTTCAAAAGGCGGCCTATGTGGTAACCGCCTCCGAACACGTGAAAAGATTACTGGTGATCAGGGGTTGTGATGAAGAAAAAATCAAAGTGATCCGGTACGGGGTCGAAACCAATAAATTAGACCCGATGACCTGGGAGGAGAGATTTAAGAGCAATCCCTCTCTGGTGTTTTTGGGAAGGTTGACAGAAAAGAAAAACCCGCTGGCATTGATCCATGCATTCAAGCTGGTTTTAAGGGAGAGTCCGGAAGCAACACTTAGTATCATTGGCACTGGTAAGCTGGAAGGAGAAGTTAAGGCAAGAATCAGGCAGCTGAACCTTGAGAAGTCGGTCCAAATGTTAGGAAGTATGCCGCAATCCGAAGCATTAAAGGTGGTAAATCGACATTGGGTCTTTACTCAGCATAATGTAACAGCGGTAGATGGTGACCAGGAGGGCTACTCTCTGGCCCCCGCAGAAGCTGCTGCCCTGGAGATTCCGGTGGTTTCAACGCTGCACAATGGCATACCTGAACATGTTGTTGATGGCAGTACAGGGTATTTGGTAAGGGAGTTCGATTTCGAAACCATGGCGCAGCGAATCGTTGAGTTGTTGCAAGACCGCAATAAAATGGTGGCCTTTGGTAAAGCTGGTCGACGAAATATACAACAGTTAAACGATCCCGACAGGAGAGTAAACCAGATGTATGAGTTGCTGGCCCGCACGGCCAACGAAGAAATTGAAACATTAAATACAGCGGTTTGAGCTTAAGGCAGCAAGTCATTGGTGGTGTGAAGTGGACCACGGTTGCCACAGTCACTCAGGCAATAGTAGGTATTCTGAAGCTTTCAGTACTGGCCAGGTACCTGGATAAGGCTGATTTTGGATTGATGGCACTTGTGATGTTCATCCTGGGATTTATGCAGCTGTTCATGGATATGGGAATTTCCACAGCAATTCTGCACAAACAAGAAATTTCCAAAGAGGAATACGGCAGCCTTTATTGGATAAATTTTATTTTCAGTGCTTTGCTCTACGGGATTGTGTTATTGTTGACGGCCCCAATAGCTCATTTTTATAATGAGCCGGAACTGTCGGAGTTGTTACCCATTATGGGTATCAGCCTGATCCTAGCGGCCATAGGTCGACAGTTTCGGACTATCGAGCAGAAGGACTTGAACTTCAAGTTTATTGCCATAGTTACCATTATAGGTTCGGCACTTTCCCTAATCGCTGCCATCATACTGGCGGTAGAAGGTTATGGCGTGTATTCTCTGGTATATTCAGCTTTGATTCAGCATATAATTACCAATGCAATATTCTTCTTTATGGGAGTTAAAAGTAACGGTTTGCTGATGCGGCTGAATTTTACAGAGACCAGGCCATTTCTTAAAATTGGATTGTACCACGTGAGTGGACAGGTGATAAACTACTTCAACAGGGATCTGGATATTCTGCTTATTGGAAAGTTTTACGGAGCTGAGATACTGGGTGGATACAGCCTGGCAAAACAACTGGTAATCCGCCCATTTAGAATAATAAATCCCATTCTAACCCGGGTGGCGGCACCATTACTGGCCAAGTTTCAGGGAAACATGACGGAGTTGCGAAACAATTTTTTGAAATTGCTTAATGCGGTATCTTCGCTGATAGTTCCGATCTACATTGGCTTGATTGTGTTGGCCCCGATTGCGGTGAAGATCCTGTATGGTCCTGGCTTTGAGGATATCGTGCTGCTGGTCAGAATCCTATCGGTTTATATGATTTTCAGATCCATTGCCAATCCACTGGGATCATTGATAGTGGCCACTGGAAGAACAGATTTAGGTTTTTATTGGAATCTGGTAACTTTAGTAATTATTCCAGTTGCGGTCATTGTGGGGAGTCAATTCTCCATCGAGTGGGTGGCGGTGTGTTTAACAATTGCAGTAGCGTTGTTGTATATTCCCAGTTGGTGGTTCCTGGTGAGAAAGATGATTTCTGTACGACTAGGCACCTATCTGTTCTGGACCATCCCCGGTGTATCACTACTTAGGAAGTAATTGTAGTGCAATGAAGAAGTTTAATTTTTTTAGGGTCATACTGTTAACGGTTCTGGTGTTGCCGTCAATATACAGTTACTTCATGATATTACCGGATGCCACAAAATATTTACTGGACTTACTGCTTCTGGTTTACATCCTATACTTTCAAAGGGTAACCAGGCAGACCTCGGGATTCATTAAAATTTATTTAATCTACGTATCGGTGGTTTTGATACTGAACGTATGTAGTATCATCATCCACCATGAGAGTATCACCTACCTGATACCCGAGTTCAGACGATTGATCATTCCACTATTGCTGTATTATGTGCTGGCAGATGTTTTCAGAAGTTATCCGGGGGCATCAGTTGATGGCCATAAGTTGTTTATGATGATCATGCTGATACAGATACCAGTGACCATAGTTCAAACAGTCTTTTTCTCCACATTTGTTAAACTGGGGCTCTTTTCTGGCTACAGACATTATTTAGATGCTGCTACCGGTACATTAGGTGGTGCCGGACATACCTATTTGGGAGTACTGATTCCGCTCACATTCTTATACCTGTACGACTTAAAGCTATTTAAATACATGATACCCTTTGCTATTCCCCTAATCCTCATTAATTCAGGGGGAGGGATCGTGTTGTTCGCCATCATATTTGCAAGTATCGGCGTCTACTCCCTATTTGTCGGGTCTATTAAACAAAGGGTGGGCATAGTAATTGGTATCGGGGTATTTTTAGGGCTACTGGTGGTATTTTCCCAAACATCATTTTTTAAAACCAATTTCTACTCCTATACCAGGTCATTTGTATTCTTCAGTGAGAACTACATAGAAGGAGGCAGGGAAACCTTTGTGGGACAAGAACACAAGATCAGTAGGATCAATGGATATAAATTCTTAAAAAAGAGGATGGATCGATATGATTTTGAACAGCTGTTTGGCCTGGGATTTGAATTCAAGAACAATAAGGTCGGCGGATATGCGCTTAGTTTCAAGAATGATGTAAATAGTATAATAGCAGAACGGGGATTTCTGGGTCTGGTAGTTTACGTCCTTTTCATGATTGCATTTTTGTGGTATATATACTCAATGCTTAAACACCACAAATACAACCGGATCTTTGTGAAGATGCTGTTTTTTGGGTCATTTTTCATAGCAGGTATTTACAATCAAACCAGTCGCTCATTTACCATTTGGTTGGTGATGATCTTCTATATGGTGTTGCTGGAGAACAAAGGCCAGTATCAGGCGTTATTGGAAGACCTCGGTTTACGCAGAATTAGAAGGAAAGAGCGCAAAAATCGGCGTAAGGGACATATAATACAGCCATCATTAATGCAAACGTCTTATGATTCCTCAGGAAGTCAGTCATAAAATGTGCCAACGATACCAAGCTTGGGGCGTCAACCTAATGCAATGCACTCAATGGTAAGTGTAGTTGTACCCACCTATAATCGCCCTCAGGGTCTTAAAACCGCGCTTGAGAGTATTCTGAAACAAACCTATGGTAATCTGGAGGTTTTAGTGGTTAATGACAGTGAAGAGGAAGAGAGCGTAAAAAATGTCATTGCCGGATTTAATGACCCCAGGCTATATTATTTGAGGAATAAGCGTACCAAAGGTGCCAATGGTGCCAGAAATACCGGGATCTTAAATTCACATGGATCCCTAATTGCCTTTATGGATGACGATGATGAATGGTTGCCCGATAAGCTTCAAAATCAGGTAGACTATCTAAGTGACCATACCAATCATGTTGGCTTGTTTAGTGCTTTTGAAATATATGAATCCGGCAAGTGGCAGGTTAAAAAACAAAAGATCTCCAGTCTGAGTTTACGTGACTGCTTATTGAATACAATTTCCATCGGGTCAAGCTCCAGCTTATTGTTCCGAAGGGAAATTTTTGATACAGCGGGTTTATGGGACGAGTCATTGGTGCGCCAGCAGGATAAGGAGCTGTTAGTAAGAATTTTGGTCCACGGAACTATTGGACATGATCAGCGAGTACTGCTGCGGGTAAATGGGCATAATGACCCGCACCCGTTAAAGTCAATCCCCGGACATGAAGTTTATTATCAAAAGGTGAGTCCATACCTGGAGCTTCTGGATAATGACTCGCAAAGGAAATTTCATTCCTTTCATTTCAGGAGACTTTGTATGTATTATCTCAAAATGGGCGATTATAAGACAGCTCTAGAGCTTTATAATAAAGCGCTCAAGTATCAAAAAGTCCATTTGCGGAAAGATGTGAAGAATTTCATCTATTTGTTGAAAAGCATTGTATCAACCAAACCCTCAGTTACAAATTGAGAATACTGATTCTGGTCCCCGACCTTTCATCTCCGGGAGGAGTTTCTGCATTTTTTGATAGCCTGAAAGGACATTTCAAGCAACATGAAACTGTATACTTTACTCGGGGAAGTAGAGCGCAAGTTGGATATTTTTGGCAAGGATTTATCAAACTATTCGATTACATACGATTTGTCTACCTGTTGTCAACGAAAAGTTTTGACCTTATTCATGTAAATACTTCGTTGGGCACCAAGAATTTACTGCGGGACCCTTGGTTTGTATTGATAGCTAAAATGTTCAGCAAGAAAGTGGTGGTATTTTTTCATGGCTGGAAACCGGAGTGTGTAACTGCTAAAAATCGCTGGCTATTGAATTTAATGTTAAAGTCGGATGGCATTATTGTATTGGCCAGGGAGTTTCAGGATTTATTAAAGGAATGGAATTACAAAGGAAGTACTTTTATTGAGCGCACAGTTGTTTCCAAGGAGCTGGAAAATTTGCTGGATGAAGTCGATACCCGTGTATTATCTGGTGTATTAAATATTTTGTTTTTGAGTAGAATTGAGGTTCCGAAAGGCATTTATGAAAGTGTACAGGCTTTTCAGAAATTTCAGGTAGCTACGGAGATTCCCGTAAGGATGACCATTGCCGGTGACGGTTCTGAGTTGGAAAAAGTCCGGGAGTACATTTCCCGGGAGGGAATTCAGAATGTAAGGTTTGTCGGTTATGTATCAGGAGTAGATAAGGCAAAGGAGCTTAAAGAGGCCGATATTTACTTGTTACCCAGCTATAGCGAAGGAATGCCTATTTCGGTCCTGGAGGCAATGCTTGCCGGTATGGCGGTGGTAACTCGCAGTACAGGCGGATTGGTGGACTTTTTTGATGAAAGTATGGGCAGAATAACCAGTTCGAAGGATCCCGAGGTAATTGCAAATATGTTAATAAGCTTAATTTCCAATCCAGGTACTTTATCGGAGATTTCTGCTTTCAATCGGAATTACGCAAAGCACAATTTTACGGTAGATCCTTTCATCAGAAGATTAGAAGCAATCTATTCGAAGATATGACCGAAATTATCTTTATTACCGGTTTGCCCAGGAGTGGCACAAAACTCCTGAGGGATCTGATGAATCGGCATTCCAGGATATCAATTCCACGGATTGAAACGGTATTGTTTCCATACCTGGTAAATAAGTATGGATTTCAACTCGACCTCAACAAAAAGGAAAACTACCAAATGGTAAAAAGGGAGATTGAGCAATCAACTTTTTATCTGAATTTTTCAAAACACGGGACTGAGTTTGATTTAGACTCCATTCAAACAAATTATAGCAAAATCAACTGGGCAATAGTATTTGAGGAATTGCTCAAGTTTTATGGACCAAAAAACTACAGTGAAGGTATAATTATTGGCGATAAAACACCGGGATACATTGACCATACCGCTCTACTGCTTAAAATATGGCCGGATGCCAAATTCATACATATTGTTAGAGACCCTCGGGATTACCTGTGTTCAGTGAATCAGGTATGGAATAAAAACATATATCGTGCAGCCGACAGGTGGAATCGAACCATATTGCAGCTGGAACAAAGTGATTGGTTAACTGCCGAAAACTTGCATACTGTTTACTATGAAAAGTTACTGGACCAGCCAAGGAACACCTTAACAGAAATTTGTCAGTATCTGAACATAGGCTTTGAAGAATCCATGTTGACATTGGAGGAATCGTCTGAGAAATTCGGAGCGGCAAGTGGAGCCAGAGAAATAGTTCGAAGTAATAAACAGAAGTATAAAGAAAGACTTAGTTCCGCTGAAATATTTAAAATTGAACAATTGGTATGTGGCGGGGCCAGACTCCATGGCTATAATTTGGAAAACCCCGATGTTAAACCCAAACAGCTATCCCGGTGGGCATTAATGGGTCATAAGTATAAGGATGGCTTAAATGCGTTAAAATTTCATATTAAGAACCGTGGTATTCTGGAGGGATCCAGGTACTTTTTCAAGTTGAACAGGACCAATATAAAGAGCACATAGTGATTAGTAAGGATCAATCGGATATATCTCAAATTGAAACTGCTATCAGCAAGTTGATGGATCATATGGTCCGGAATTCATATCGCGGCTATGATCCATATGACGTGCTGAGGTCTCCCGTTTTTAAGTGGCCTGTTATGCGTAGCAGGTTCTTTCGTTTCGGTGCACAACAAGTGACCAAGCGGGTGCCGTTTAGCTTTCGCAAACTATTGCAGGTGCCCAGGGGATTGAACCCGGTAACATTGGGACTATCGTTGCAGGCCTATACTTATCTCCGAGAAACTTATCCAGATAGAGCACCTCAATTTGACCGAGAGATCGATAAAATAACGTCTTTATTAAAAGAGGTACGTTCCAATGGCTATAGTGGAATATGTTGGGGATACGATTTTGATTGGGAAGCCCGGTACACCACTATCAATGCATATGTACCAACCAGCGTAGCTACTGGGATTATTACCAATGCCATGTTTGAGAATTATCTCTTTACCGGTAATAAGGAGTTACTGGATATGTGTAGAGATGCCTGTAAGTTTATAATGCATGACCTAAAGAAATCTTATGAAGGTGATTGCTTTTGCTACTCTTACTCCCCGGTAGACAAGCAATTCGTCTACAATGCCTCCATGAAAGCAGCTCGCCTGTTGTCCCAGGTATATTCGGTGGATGGTGACACAAGTATGCAAGAGGAGGCCTCTAAGGCAGTGGAATACGTAGTTACCAATCAGCAAGCAGATGGATCATGGTCTTATTCCAATCATGATGCCAGAACCTGGTGCGACAATTATCATACTGGCTATATTTTGGATTGCCTTGATAGTTATATTTCTAACACCGGGGATCAACGCTTCCGGTCTTCATTGGAGAAAGGATTTAAGTTCTACAAAGATCATTTTTTCGAAGATGACTCAATTCCCAAGTTTTATCACAATAAGACCTTTCCCATTGACACTACTGCAGCAGCTCAGTCCATTCTCACTCTTTCCAGATTCGAAGAGGTTGAGTTGGCAAATAAAGTTGCATCGTGGTTTATTACGTCAATGCAGTCCAAATCCGGAGCATTTTACTTTCGCAAGCATCGGCACTATATAGATCGGCAAATCTTTATGAGGTGGTCCAATGCATGGATGTTTGTGGGACTTAGTTACTTACAGTATAAGCTAAAGCTAGCCAGTCACCCCCGGAATACTCAATTGAATACACAGCATAATAGTCAAGAGTAAGTATGAAGAAGAACATTTGTTTTATACATATTCCGAAGTGCGGTGGGACATCAATCAGGTCGTCGATGAAGAAGAGTTGGTTGAATTTGGCGTTGAATCGTAAAGTAAGCCTCAATCATATAGCTTCCTCCAAAGCTGCAGACTCCCTGGGTAAGGAAGTATTGGCTTACCGGGAGGAGTTGCTTAGGTACTACCTTTATGATACTAAAGCCAAGTACGTATTTGGACACTTCAAATGCACCTCTCAAACAAGAAATTTATTTCAGGATGACTGGACTTTTGTTACCTTGATAAGGGATCCGGTCAAACGATGGCTTTCCCATTATTTTTTCGACAAGTTTCGCGAGAAGAATATTGACTATAATAAAACCAGTCTGGATTTGGAAGAGTACCTGCATTCGGAGGAAGGTAAGCGCAATGCCAATATGTTCCTAAGGCATTTTTCGTCTTACCAGCCAGGAATGAAGGTGCAGGATGATTTTGTTGAGGAAGCTATAGATAATATTAGAAATTTTGATGTATTTGGTGTTTTAGAGGATATGACCTCCTTTGCAAAGTCCTATCGGGTTTCCACCGGAGTTAGCCTGAATATTGGGAAGTCCAATAAAAATCCCAAAAAGGGCTATGATCAGGATGCCATACCCTCTGCATTGATGCAGCAAATTGAAGAATATAACCAACACGATACAATTATTTATCAACAGATAAAAAACAGTCTTTAAATAACACTTTAACCATGAAGGTTTTAATTTATCTCAACCACCCGGCTCACTTTCATTTATTCAAAAATGTATTTATCGATCTTAAATCAAAAGGAATTGATTTCCAGGTGGTTTGTAAGAAAAAGGATGTTCTTGAAGACTTGCTGAAGGGCTCCGGAACACCTTATATAAACGTCCAGGTTAAAGAACGAACCACTGCCCTTTGGTCCATGATTAAAAGTGTAACCCGACGGGGGTTGCGAATTTTAAAGATTGTCCGTGACTATAAGCCTGATTTAATGATAGGCACTGCCTTTGAGCTTGCTCATATAGGAAAAATAACCGGCATCCCGTTTGTCAGCGTCAATGAGGACGATGCGGAGATGATACCACTATGGAGTAAGTACTCCTATCCCTGGGCAACCTACATTCTATCCCCCTATGTATGTGACAACGGAAAGTGGAATAATAAAACACTCAACTACGACAGTTATCATGAATTGGCTTATTTGCATCCTGATCACTTTATTCCCGATAGCGCGGTAGTGGAAAAATACTTCTCCACCAGAAATCCCTATGTGATCATGCGTTTTGCCCAGTTAACGGCACATCACGATAGTGGCATCAGCGGAATAAACCTGGAGATTTCTATGGAGTTAGTGAAAATATTAAAACCACATGCTGATATCTATATTACTTCAGAGCGGCCGCTGGAAAAGGAGCTGGAACCGTATCGATTACAAATAGATCCCCTGGATATGCATCATGTAATGGCATATGCTACGCTCTATATTGGTGACAGTCAAACCATGGCGGCAGAGGCCGGGGTGCTGGGTACTCCGTTTATCCGTTTCAATGACTTTGTGGGAAAATTGGGTTATCTGGCGGAACTGGAGGATAAATATCAACTGGGATATGGAATCGTTCCGTCTAACGTTCAGAAGCTTTATGAGACTACTGAGAAGTTGATTAACGACCCTAATCTTAAAGAGCTGTTCCAGGTGAGAAGACAAAAGATGCTTGCGGAAAAATTGAATACTGCGGAATTTTTAAGTTGGTTTATCGAGAATTATCCGGATAGTGTTGATAAGATAAAAACCAAGAGCAGTGCCAAAAAACATCTATTGGTTTGAACTCATTTTTTAGGCGGGATTTTAGTACTAATTCGGTCATTTTTACTACCCTCAGTGCGGTATTGATTTCCCTTGCCGTATATCACTTTGGTACGGGAAATCACTCTGTGATAATTCCCTTTCTAAAAGTAACCATTAACCCGGATTTATACCCCCACGATTATTTTGTAGACCAGGTGGAGTATTACCACACGTTTCTTTGGGATGTATTAGCTTTTTTGGTAACATCTACCGGGCTCAGCATAGAATGGGTATTCTTTATCATGTACCTGGTTTGCATGATAGCTTCCACCACTGCCATTTACGGTATCGCCGTGACCTTATTTGAAAACCCCAAAGTTGGTTATCTGGCGGTATTTATTCAATTGGTTTATTTCATACACAATGCAGGCGTGGGGGATGAGTTCTTAATGGACCATTTGTTGAAAGAAAGTCAGGTTGCATTGCCACTGCTGTTATTTGCGGTTTACTTATTTCTGAATAAATCCTACAAACTCTCCTATTTTTTACTGGGATTGGGTTTTTTGATTCATGCCTTAAGCGCAATATATGTAATCGTTTTCCTCACCATATCGCTGCTTATAACCGGATTTGCTGACTGGAAAAAAGCAGTAATGCCCCTGGTGATACTGGCGCTGGTTTCAATCCCGCTGGTAATGAGAAAGTTACAACATTCACCCGACTCCATGCATATGTTTGAGGCTTACTTGGACTGGGTTGAGATGCTGAGAGCCCGGTATGCGGGTCATTCCTTTCCCTTTAGTTGGAGCATATGGAAATACGTTAAAGCAGCTGTATTGATCGGTCTTTTTATCTTTACCTGGAGATACAAGCCAAAAGATGACCTTCACAATGTGGTTAAATATGGGACCTTCACGGTTTTCGGATTGTGGTTACTGGGAGTAGTATTTACCGAGCTTTTGCCACTGCCCATTTTTATTCAATTACAACTTTTCAGGAGTTATACGTTGGTAAGTTTGTTCGCAGTTGTTTACTGGTCAAATTTCTTCGTATTATCCATGGAAAGTCCAATTTCACTGTGGAGGAAATGTTTGATTCTGGCTGCCACTATTGGCTTGATCATAATGCTCCCTTCAGAAGGAAATCCCATAATTAATGAGATTCACCGGTCACCGGGTATCATTTGGAAGAATAATTATTTGTATATAATCATATTTGGGCTGATGCTAATGGTTTTTTCCACCTGGTTCCACAAGAGCCTGACCTTGCGCCACTGGTCCCTGATGTTATTGATATTAATGGTTTTGATCACTTCCAGAAAGCTGATGAAAGAAGGCCTGAGTATCAGTTCTCAATTGCCACATCATTGGGTGGATGTACAGCATTGGGCAAGAAACAATAGCAAACAAGACGATCTGTTTATTGTGCCTCCGGACATGCGAGGGTTCAGGATTGACAGCGAGCGCTCCATTGTGGGAGATTATAAGGATGGAATCCAGATGTACTTCAACCCCGAATTTGGTTACCAATGGAAGCAGAGAATGGAACTACTGGGAGCAGGGAGTACCATGGCAGAAACAGATTTAGGACGAACATATTTAACCATGGATGAAGAGCGGATAACAGCCATATCCGATAGCTTTTCAGAACAGCACACCACTATCTATATGGTATCATCGCAAGCTCGGAGTCCTGGGCTTGATTTCCCGTTGGTTTATGAAAATGAGCAATATACAGTTCATAAGGTACGATAGTAACTATATCTCTTTTATTTGCCAACCGGACTATTTTTAATGATTACCTTTGCCACTATTGTTTTTGAATAACTAAAGGCAGGTATCCTGCAAATTGCTAAAGTATGAAGACTCGGGAGGTATTGTTTATTCTGCTGGTAGTCGACCTGGTATTTTTAAACCTTTCCTTTTTAATAGTTGCATATTTACATTACGGACTTGGATACAACCGTTTTGATGTAATAACCGATACGTTCTGGCTTCTCAATTTTAGCTGGATCGTGACATTTTTAGTGTTTGTCACGGAAGATCCTCAAATGGAGAAACCACTTTCCAGAAGGATCATTGATCACGGCAAGAAATTCCTTTTATTTTTGGCGATTGCTTCGATCCTGGCCTTAGGATTGAATATTTCCGACATTTCCAGGATTACATTCTTTGCTACCAGCACCTATTTTTTCATATTTTCATTCTTCTTTTCCAACTTTTTCCTCAACTACATTCGCATAAAAAAGGCCAAGCTCCACAACTACACGGAAGTTCTGGTAGTTGGAGCGGGTAAGTTAGGCCTGGAAGTAAAGAATTATTTCGACCAGAATCCCCATAGAGGAAAAGTTGTGGGCTTTCTGGACGACTTTAAGCTGCATTCGGATAAAGCGAATATTCTGGGCAGGGTATCGGATTTCCAGGAGGTCTATAATAACAATCGGTTCGACCAACTAATTATTGCTATTCCTATCAACAGCCGGGACAAGATTCGAAAACTAATTGACCTGGCGGAATTTAATGGAGTAAGACCCAGGGTTATTCCCGACTACTATAATCTGTTCAATAGAAACTTTGAAACTCAGCTGCTGGGTGAACTTCCGGTTGTGAATATCCGCGAATTTCCTCTGGAGATTTATGCCAACAGGTTCTGGAAAAGAGTTTTTGATCTGGTGTTTTCTACCACTGCTTTGATACTAGCCTCCCCCGTACTACTCCTGATTGCTATAGCGATTAAGCTGGACAGCAAAGGACCGGTCTTTTACAAGCCGGTAAGGCTGGGTCGAAGAGGAGAGGAGTTCGTTTTATACAAGTTCCGGTCAATGTACAATAACGATGATCCCAGGATGGGCCAACAGTCGACCAGAGAAGACGATGACAGGATCACCAGAGTGGGTCGATTTATCAGGAAATATAGTCTGGATGAACTGCCGCAGTTTATCAATGTGATCAAACACGATATGTCTGTGGTTGGACCGCGTCCTCATCGGGTAGTGCTCAATAAGATTCTACAGGAAAAATCCAGCAACTACCTGGTACGGCATTACGTACTGCCCGGGGTAACAGGTTGGGCTCAGGTAAATGGCTGGCGGGGTCCCACGGATACCAGGATACAGTATAAAGGGCGTACATTACACGACCTTTGGTATATAGAGAACTGGACCTTCCTGCTGGACCTTTACATTATTGTTCTTACTATTTTCGGTGTGAAATCCAGGAAGAATGCCTTTTAGCTGTACTGCTAAAGGGTGACTTTCTGTTTCTTGGTTAGCCTGCTCTTGTAGTAATTGTTATAGTACTTCCCATAACCTCCATATTCGGCTTTGCTATAGTTGACAGCATTGAACAACAGGGCCAGATTGTTCAATTTGCGTTGCGAATAGATGTTATTCAAGTCCGCTATGTGCTTTTTAAGGGTATAGTTTTCGCGGGCAATGAAAATATTGACATCACATTTGTCCATTAATTCGAGGCCATCTGAAAGAATGCCGATTGGGGGCGTATCAATGATGATATAGTCGAAGTTAGATTTGGCAGAGCTCAATAACTGCTGAAACTTCCCGTTAATAAGCAGCTCTGATGGATTTGGTGGAATACCCCCTGAGGTAATAATATACAAGTTGGGGATATCGGTAGTCTTGATAATTCCTGTTTCGGTGGAAAGACCGGCCAGGAAATCACTGAGTCCTATACCTTCCTCTACTCCAAATTCTGAATAATCTTTGTCCTTTCTCATATCGGCATCCACCAGCAAGACCTTCTTGCCAAAGTTAGAAAAGACTACTGCCAGGTTATTGGCACAAAATGATTTGCCCTCCGCACTTACCGAAGAGGTAAGCAGGAAGGATTTACCTTCTGTTTCAGTGGATCCCAGCATATATCTTAGGTTGGATCTGATGGTACGGAAAGTCTCGGTGACCTCAGTTCTTACCTGTCCGTTTGTAATCAGGTTGTATTTACTTTTATTCTTGGCTATCATACCCAGATATGGGATCTGAGAAATGCTGAACAATTCATCTTTGGATCGCACCTTGTTGTTCAAAAGGTCAGAAATGATTAGTACGCCAACCGGAAATACCAACCCAACTATTATTGCCAGCGCATAATTAAATAATGGTTTGGGCCTGATGGGTTTGTAGGGTGTCCTGGCAGAATTGATAACCCGGATATCCACACTGTTGGAGGCCTTGGCGATACCTGCTTCTGCTCTTTTTTGCATAAGAAACAGATACAAGTCTTCGCTTAAATTATAATTACGCTGAATTTTGATATACTCCCTTTCCGCCGTAGGCAAATTCTGCAGGGTACTCCTCATACCACCAATCTGACTATTGATATTACCCATTGCCAATTGATTGGATGTTTTAAGGCTCTTTATGTTTTCAAGAACACTGGTTTTCAGAATTTCAATTCTCTGCTGATATGATCGCACCACGGGATTTTTACTAGTGGGCCCGATGGTTTGTATCTGTAATTGCAGACTTACCAGATCTTGTATGGATCTGTTCAGTGCCGGATCATCGATACCGATTGAAGAAGGGACAACAATCTCATCCAGGTTATTTTGGTTAATGTAACCTTCCAATTCAGTGAGGTAACGATTGTTTAGAATAAGTTCACTGCGGGCGGCTTCGAACTCCTGACTTTGTTGAAGGTAATCGCTTCCATCACTACTAATAGTTAGATCGGTATTTGATTTCTTAAATGATTCCAATCGGTTTTCAACTGAGCTCAAGGAATCGCTCATTAGCAGAATCTGGGTATCGATAAACCCAATAGTTTTTTCCGCGGTATTGTTCTTTCGATTTAATTCATCGTTGATATATTTCTCAACCAATTTATTGGTAAAGTCACTGGCTTTTTGGTTGTGCGTACAAACCGTCGAAATCTCCAGGATTGACGCCTCCATTGATAAAGGGGTAATGCTCAGGTTGGTTATATACTCAAAGGCCTGACTACCATAGTCCTGAATTTTGAAAAGAATTGGACCTTCTGGCACCGTGGCACCTAATAGATCAATCCGGAATCGAAACCCGTTAAAATCAAGATCCTCTCCAAAGGAAAATGTCCGGTTGGCAAACAGATCTTCCAGTTGATTGCTTTTAACCAGGTTCTTTACCTTCTCCAGGATGCCGTCACTGACTACTTCCAGTTTGAAAGAGCTATTGCTAACAAAGTTGCATCTGATCAGTCCCTGATAATAGATCATGGAGGATTCATCGACGGTGACCTTGATGGGACTTGTTTTGTACAACTCTTCTTTTCTGACATTGTCCTCCAGATAATAGGTTACGTTCAGTTCCAGGTCTCTGAGAGTGTTTTCAACGTTGTCGAAGGATTGCAGTACAAATGCCTCATTTTCCAGGTTCATAGACATGGTTCCGAAGAACTCCTGTCCATAAAGCAGTTCGGAAACGGCATTGTTTACATCTTTTGGTTCCGTGACCAATAAAGAAGTAGTGGCCTTGTACAGAGGTTGCGACAGCCAGTTCACCAGGAATGCACATAACAAACTCAGGATAAGGCAGACCAGGAAGCCAGGCCACCAGTCAACTAACTTATCAACCATAGACCGCAGGTTAACGGTCTCTGACTCATAGCCATAGGTGTCGGTATTGTTCTGATTTTTACTGTTCAGCATTTTCATCGCTTAAGCCTGTTAAAACTTAATCACCGGTTAAGTTATCAATGGCCAATATCAATGTTACCCCAGTGGCAATAGCCGACAGGATCAAAGCAATATTATTGGATGAATTCCTGCGAAAATTTTTGTTTTTCAACTGGTCCACGATAATAACATCGTTGGGTCTTATATAGTAAAAATTGGAATTGGGCAGATTCGGGTCTAATAAATTTACTCCATGTAAGGTAGAAATACCATTATCCGATCGCAAAACTTTCACGGTTTCGTAATTGGCAAATTCGGTCAGTCCGCCTGCCATACCAACCGCTTCCAAAATATTGATCCGGTCTTCCAGAATCTCATATTTTCCTTGTCGCAAGACCTCTCCAACCACAGAAAAGTGAAAACTTACCAAACGGACGTCCACTGAAGGTGTATCAAGATAATCAACCAAAACGGTCCTGATTTTTTCCTGTGCTTCCCGTGATGTCAATCCGGAAATGCGCACCGCACCAACTGCTGGTAGTACTACTGTACCATCATCCCCGATAAGGTTACCGGTCAATAACGGATCAGTCCGTAAATCGATATCTGATAGTTCACTAAAAAAATCAAACTCACCGGGAGTAAGGCTGTACACCTTTATCTGTACAATGTCACCAGGCTGAAGTCTATATTCCGATATGTTTTCGGTAAAAGTTCGGCCGGTGGTAGTCTCGTTAAAATACGTTTGCTTTCGAGCTGGTGCACATGAAAAAATCAATCCAATGAGTATTACACAGGAAGCAGAGAGTAAAAATGATTTCAAAATACTTTCTTATTTAAATCATAAAAAACTGGACAAGTCACAAAATTATAAATTTATAATAAAAAATATAAACTTTTTAATAATTTTCTTTGTTTACCATCGACATATTGACACCAACCGTCTGGTAAAAGAGAAATATAGGAAGAATACCGCATCTCATGAAATTATCTTCCTATTAATCAACCAATTACCCTTTGTGATGGAAAATAATAAATTAGAATTCTATCAATTTTTATTGAAAAAGTTATAATTATTGTAATTTTGTGGGTTACCAAATCGAAGTTATAGCAATTAAACAGTAACTTGCATCGATTTTCAACCTTTAATTAATAAAACAAGGAACAAACTATCGACCACACAACAAAAACTTTTTATCGAATAAACTAACGTCGTAAATCTTCTGACCATATTGATGGATTCATTTTTTAATAAAATTAACAGGTTCTGTTTTGTTCTGCTGGTATGCTGGTCTCTGACGCTTACCCCGGGTACTGTCTTTGCTCAATACCCTACTGAGTTTCAATTAGTGGAACTTATTGATGGCCTTAAGAATTCAGTAAACTTTGAATTTGCTCCTGACGGCAGGATTTTCATTATCGACAGGTACGGAGAAATTATCATTTACAAGCCCGATTTGCAGGTTACCACGTCGGCAGGCACTATTCCGGTTTTCCATGAGTTAGAAGATGGATTGTTGGGAATAGAGTTTGATCCGAATTTTCTTTCGAATAATTACGTCTATTTAAACTACTCACCTTTATCTCCCTCGGTAAATAGGGTTTCAAGGTTCACCATGAACGGTGATCAGATAGATTTGGGTTCGGAGGTAGTTCTTCTGGAATGGGCCACTCAACGAGAGGTATGCTGTCATTCTGCCGGTGACCTGGCATTTGACTCACAGGGGAATTTGTACATCGCTGTTGGGGATAACACCACTCATAGTGATTACGCAACTTATGATGAAACAGACAGCAATAAAAGCTCGGAAAACACCTCATCGAATACCAATGACCTGCGCGGAAAGATACTTCGTATAAAACCGCAGGCTAATGGTACCTATACCATACCCAACGGCAATTTATTTCCCGGGGGTGCAGGTGGTCTACCTGAAATCTACGTGATGGGTGCCAGAAATCCCTATCGTATTTACGTAGATAAAGAAAACAATGACTGGTTATACTGGGGAGAGGTGGGTCCGGATGCCGATAATGATGGCCCGGATGGCCCCAAAGGTCTGGATGAGATTAATCTTACCAAACAGGCGGGAAATTTTGGTTGGCCATATTTTTCAGGAAAGAATCAGGCATACCGGAATACCTATAGCAATCCTCCCTTTTTCTATAATCCGGCGGCACCGGTGAATATTTCAACCTGGAATACCGGTGCTACCAATTTACCACCTGCGGAACCAGCCCTCATAGAGTTCTTTCATAACTGCTTACTGGCGGGACCAAGGTATTATTACGATCCCGGACTTACGGATGTCAAGAGGCTGCCTGTCGAATTCGATGAACGGTTTTTTTACTTCGACTTTAACTCAAGCCGGGTTTGGGTGGTAAAACTGACTGCTTCAGGAGCCATCTCCAACATAAACCAATTAGCTCCGGAAGCATTTCCGGTTTCTAAAAATGGTTTTATCGATATGAAGGTTGGCCCGGATGACCACCTTTATATCCTGGAATATGGCGAGGGCTGTTGTCCCGATAATGCGGGTTCAGGAAAACTGGTCAGGGTTGATTATACAGGTATTTCATCAAACTCTTCTCCGGTAGTGGAAGTATCCGCCAGCCCTAACAATGGTTCATTACCTTTGTCTGTGGATTTTTCCAGCGAAGGAACTTTCGACCCCGACGGCGACCCGGTAACCTATGAGTGGGATTTTGATACTGATGGAACCGTTGACTCTTTCGATGAAAATCCCAGTTTTAATTATACCAACCAGGGAGAGTTCAATGCACAATTGAAGGTAACCGACAACCAGGGTGGGGTTAGTGTAAAAAATGTAACCATCTATGCCGGGAATAACGCAGCAACCTACAATTTCAACTCTCCGGTTGATGGAGGGTTTATCACCTGGAACCAGGAAATTCTGTTCGATGTTTCCGCAGTAGATGTGGAAGATGGGGCAGTGAGTTGTGCAGGTGTAAACCTGGTCCCTTCTTTGGGACACTTGAATCACTTTCACGATGATTTAACTATCGATGCTTGCCCAAAAACCATGATGATGGATCCCCTGGATCATGACATTCATGGCGAAATGGACATTTATTATGTACTGGGAGTTAACTTTACCGACCAGGGTGGGTTGACTTCTTTTGATCAGATCCGCCTGTATCCCAAAAGAACAGAATCCGAGTTTTACGATGAAGAACAGGGAGTTGAAGTGATTCCCAACACAGATCCCTGGGGAGGAGGTACCAGTGCCATAACCATACAAAATGACGACTATATCGTCTATACCGGACGTAACCTTCTGAACATTGAGGCTGTCAGGTATCGCACATCTGCCATGTCTACCGGAGGGTCTATTGAGTTTAGATTGGATAGTTTGAATGGCACTTTATTGGCGACAACACAGGTACCAGCTACAGGCAGTGTTGCCAATTGGGTAGACTACGAAACCGAATTTGAGACCCCCGAAGGGAAGCATGACCTCTACTTTGTATTCAAACAAGACTCAGGAGCGGAGTTTAATCTGAATTGGGTAGAATTCATGGGTTCAGGTGTATCTAGCAGTTCTCCGGCCATTGCGATCGAGAATGTTGAGGCGCTGGCTCCGATAATCGTAGCGGTAGTGTTCGATCAGCCCATTGATGAGGCGACCGCGCAACGGGTTGAGAATTATACCATCGATAATAATGTGCAGGTTTCAGGTGCTTATCTGCAGCCTGATCAACGAACGGTATATCTCGAGGTGTCCCCGCTGCAGGTTGGCACGCTTTACAGTATAGATGTGGGTGGTGCATTCCAGTCATCTTTCAGCTACGAAGGTTGTGGTGAGGTCGATTTCCCGGTGGAATGGGAAGAATTTTTGATCGATAACGCATTGCCCTATCGATCGGTATATATATTCCCGCATTACGACCTGGATGGGGACGGCTTTAGAGATATTGTCACCGGTGGCTGGTGGTATAAAAACCCGGGTGTCATAAGCGGTAATTGGGCCAAAAGCTTAATAGGCGCTCCATTGAACAACGTGGCCTGGGTATATGATTTTGATGATGACGGTGATCTGGACTTGTTCGGGTCCCAGGGGCAGTATGAATCAGCTGATCTTGCCTGGGCAGAGAATGATGGAAGCGGAAACTTTACTATTCACACCAATATTCCCTCGGGTACTACCAGTTATACGGAAATTTTTGTGGCCGGAGTTGCCGGCGGGGTATATCAGGATGGAGGCCCATACCAGATGGCAATTACCTGGAATGGTGGCGAGGATGGCAGTTCCCAGGTACAAATGCTAACAATACCATCGGACCCTGTGGCAACTACCTGGACTATTGAAAATATTCATCCTACATCGTTAGGTGAGGATTTGACCGCAGGTGATATTGATGGTGACGGGGACCTGGATCTTTTTCAGACCGGCAATTGGTTAAGAAATGATAATGGTTCCTGGACTTTGTTCTCGACAGGGATTACCTACACCAGTACCTTTGATAGAAATGCTATGGCGGATTTTGACCTTGATGGTGATCTGGATGGTGTTGCCGGACAGTTGCTCAATAATCGGGAAATTGGGTGGTTCGAAGCACCTGACGACCCAACTCAACCCTGGACGAAACATACCATTGATCCTTCAATTGATGGCTCCTTAAGTGTTGAGGTAGCTGATATGGATTTTGATGGCGATATGGATATCGTGGTGGGTGAATGGAAGGTAGCACATCTGATGTTTGGTTTTGAGAATGATCTTAATAACAGCGGAACCTGGATAAAGCATATCCTGGATGATGGCGGTCCTTTGGATCATCATGACGGGGTGCAGTTGGCAGATCTCGATAACGATGGAGATCTTGATATAACTACGATTGGATGGGATGAAATCGTTCCCAGGATATTTGAAAATAAAAGTCAGGCCAGTAATTGTGCACCGGTGATTGTAAATCCCGGAAATCAGTTCTACGATATCAATGATGACGTTCAACTTCAGATCCTTGCCAGCGATACGGATTCACAGGGTGGGCTCACCTATACCGCCAGTGGATTGCCGCCATCACTATCCATTGACTCCAATACCGGTTTGATTTCAGGAACTGTCACCACCGCTAACGGGGACTATTCAGTGACGGTCACGGTAAGCGATGGCTCTCTGTCTTCAGAGGAAACATTTTTGATAAGGATTGGTACTGTGACCGATTTGCCGGATCAGCCAAATGTAAGCAACCTGAAGGTTTACCCTAATCCAACCAATGACCTTGATGCCACCCTTCAGTTTTACCTCAACTCAGCGGATGAGTTAGAACTTCAGTTGTACGATATGATTGGCAGATTGCAAATATCAAGCACCGAACAATTTGGAAGCGGGATCAATGAAAAAGTCCTGGACCTGTCCACTGTGGATGATGGAGTGTACTACCTCCGAATAATTTCCAAATCATCAAACAGCAAAGGAATCAAGATTGTTGTCAATCGATAATTCCTTCCCAACATCTCTTCCTGGCAATTCTCATTCTCAAAAATTCGTAATTTTGCCGAACATTTAGTATATTGAAATTTTATTATTTTAATAAAATATATAATTATTCTAATTGCATCTTAGTTGGTTAATAACAATCAGGTATATTACAAATCTGGTAATTGAATGATTTGACCAATTTGGGCTGATTTGATTACATTATGCACGACCTTGAAAAACCTATTGGTAGAATCATTTCTACGGTTTGCCTGTTGGTATTATTATCAGGCGTATCTGTGCAAGCCCAACAACTTCCCAATCAGTTTCAAAGGGTTGAACTGATTCAGGGGTTAAAAAACTCCGTTAATTTTGAATTTGCTCCGGATGGAAGGATTTTCATCATCGACCGTTACGGTGAGGTTATTATTTATAACCCGAACACGCTTACCAGCACCTCGGCAGGGATAGTTCCTGTATTCCACGAGCTTGAAGATGGTCTTTTGGGAATTGAGTTTGATCCAAATTTTCTTTCAAACAATTATATCTACCTGCACTACTCGCCGGTAACTCCCTCTGTAAACCGGGTTTCCAGATTTACCATGAATGGGGACCAGTTGAACCTGGCAAGTGAAGTGGTTTTGATGGAATGGGCCACCCAAAGAGATATTTGTTGTCATGCCGCCGGAGACATGGACTTTGACTCACAAGGCAACTTATATATAGCTACCGGTGATAACACAAATCATAGTGACTATGCTACCCTGGACGAAACAGATAGCAATAAAAGTTCAGAAAATACTGCTTCCAATACCAACGATCCACGGGGCAAAATACTAAGGATAACTCCACAAGCAGACGGTAGTTATACCATACCCAGCGGTAATCTGTTTCCAGGCGGTGCCGGTGGCCTACCTGAAATTTATGTTATGGGTGCACGCAACCCCTACAGAATTTTTGTCGACAGCGAAAACACCGATTGGTTGTTCTGGGGAGAAGTGGGGCCGGATGCCAACAATCCGGGAGTGGAGGGACCGGAAGGTATGGATGAGATAAATCTCACCAAGGAAGCCGGGAATTTTGGCTGGCCTTACTTTTCCGGTGATAATCAGCCTTATCGTAATAACTATGCAGCAACTCCATTTTACTATGATCCTGCAGCGCCTGTAAACCTTTCACAATGGAATACCGGAGCCACCAATCTACCTCCTGCCCAGCCCGCATGGCGTTCGTTTTTTCACAAATGTTTTTTGGCGGGTCCGCGCTATTACTATGACCCTTCGAATTTGGACCAGCAGAAACTTCCTGTCGAATTTGATGAGGCCTTTTTCTATTTCGATTTCAATACCAGCAGAATCTGGGTAGTCCAGATGGATGAACAGGGGAACATTCTTGCCGGATATCCCAAGTTGCTGGCTTCTTCTCTTTTTCCGGCTTCCAAGGACGGGTTTATAGAACTAAAAATAGGGCCTGATGGTCATTTGTATATCCTGGAATATGGTGAAGGTTGCTGTGTGGACAATGCAGGTAGCGGAAAATTGGTGAGGTTGGATTACACTGGTATCGTTTCCAATGCTTCACCGGTAGTTTCATTAACTGCTGATCCCACCAATGGTTCACTTCCGTTATTGGTTACCTTTTCCAGTGCGGGAACCTTCGACCCGGATGGTGACCCTTTGACTTATGAGTGGGATTTTGACGGTGATGGCACAGTGGATTCTAACCAGGAAAATCCCACATACAATTATACTGTTGCCGGAGCCTTTGACGTGTTGCTTACTGTTAGAGATGATCAGGGAGGAGTAAGTGCAAAGAACGTCACCATACACGCAGGAAACAACGCAGCCACTTTCAACTTTGTATCACCACCGGATGGCGGACTTATTGGATGGGATGACGACATAAGTTTGGAAGTTAGTGGAATGGATGTGGAGGATGGAGTAATAAATTGCGCCGATATAAACGTGGTACCGTCAATAGGCCATCTCAACCACTTTCATGATGATCTTACAGTTGACGGATGTGCCAAAACCATGCATCTGGATCCTCAGGACCATGATATCAACGGAGAAATGGATATATTCTTTGTGCTGGGAGTAAACTACACAGATGCCGGAGGGTTAATATCTTTCGATCAGATCCTGCTACATCCTAAACGCAAGGAGGCAGAATATTACGATTTACAAAATGACATTGTAGTAATTAACAACACAGATCCCTGGGATGGAGGTACTTCGGCAATCCGGGTAAATGACAACAGTTACATTGTATTTGAGGGGCGGAATCTGTCCGGAATTAATTCGGTAAAATACCGTGTGGCCTCAGGGGGGACAGGAGGAGATATTGAACTTAGGTTGGATAGTCCTACCGGAACCTTAATAAGCAGTACCGCGGTGGGAACTACCGGGGGCTGGAACAATTGGGTTGATGTGGAATCGGCTATTACTGACCCTGGTGGCAAACACGATCTGTATATAGTTTTTAAGAATACTCCCGGAGCCAAAGACCTGCTAAGTCTGAACTGGGTGGAATTTTCCGGAAATGGAGTATCTATGGATAATTCACCGCCCACGGTGAATGAAGTTGCGGTGATCAATGAGACCAGTCTTTCCATTGAGTTTTCTGAACCGGTAACAAAGATATCGGCAGAGAATATCGGAAGTTACCAGATCGATGGTGGCATATTAATAAGTTCCGCAACACTACAGGAGGATGGACGTTCCGTTATTCTTAATATTAGCGCTCTAAGTGCTGGTCAGGATTATATAGTTTTCATAAATGGAGTTCAAAACCTTTCCGGGTTGGAAATAACCCCCGGAAACCATTCGTTTAGACTTTTTGATTCAATTAGAATCAATTCCGGTGGACCGCAGATTACCGCCAATGGAGCGGTTTTTACTTCAGACCAGTATGCTGATGCAGGTGAGCTATTCGATAACACTGTGAATATAGACGGTACCTCCAATGATGCCTTGTACCAAACGGAGAGATGGGGTGATTTTACTTACAATATACCGGTTACCAATCAGGGTACATTTGATATCAGGTTGCATTTCGCAGAGATCTACTTTGGGGTAGACATTAGCGGAGGGGTTGGCAGTCGGGTTTTCAATGTAAGCATAGAAGGAAACCAGGTGTTGTCAAATTTTGATATTCTGACAGAAGTGGCTCCGGCAACTGCACTGGTCAAAGAATTTAATGATGTTGCAATTAGTGATGGATTTGCTTCTATACAATTTACCAGCCTGGTGGAGAACGCGAAAATTTCCGCTATTGAGATACTGGACCCCAATACTTTTGATGCAACACCTGATATCACCATATTAACCCCCGGTAATGGCGCCAGCGTGGGGCAACCTTTCTCGGTAGGATTCAGAGTTGATAACTGGGAGGTTCAGGAGGGCAGTACCCATATGCACTACTATATTGATGGACAGATGATTGGTCCTCATTACAGTTTGGACCCCATCTCCATTGATGGTCTCAGCCTGGGATCTCATACCATTCGTATTGAACTGTTTGAAGCGGGTCACACCGGTACCGGTATTTACGACGAAGTTACGGTAACTGTCACCGACCAGGTGTCATGTATCACCACAGAATTCCCCGACCAGTGGGATGAGCATTTGATCGACGGTGCCTTACCCTATCGTTCGGTATACATCCTGCCTCAGCAGGATATTGACGGCGATGGCTTGAAAGATATTGTAACCGGCGGCTGGTGGTACAAGAACCCAGGTAGTGCCGGAGGAAACTGGATTAGAAGTACTATAGGCAATCCCTTCAATAACGTAGCCTGGATTTACGATTTTGACGGTGATGGTGATCAGGACCTTTTCGGCAGCCAGGGGGCCTACGAATCAGCGGACCTGGCCTGGGCAGAGAATGACGGCAGCGGGAATTTCACGGTACATACCAATATACCATCGGGGACCACCAATTTTGGCGAGATATTCATTGCGGGGGTAGCGGGAGGAGTATTCCAGACGGGTGGACCCTACCAGCTGGCACTGGCCTGGAATGGTGCGGAAGACGATAATTCCCAGATCCAGGTATTAACGATACCCGCTGACCCGGTAAATACTGCCTGGACTATAGATAACCTGCATCCGACCTCCCTGGGTGAAGCGCTGACAGCAGGAGATATCGATGGAGATGGTGATCTGGACTTATTTCAGACGGAGAACTGGTTGCGCAATGACCAGGGGAGCTGGACCCTGTTCAATACCGGCATAACCTATACCAGTCATGTGGACCGCAATGCGCTGGCTGATTTTGATCGCGATGGAGATCTTGATGGGGTAGCTGGTCAACTGCTGAACAACCGTGAGATAGCGTGGTTTGAGGCGCCTGAAGACCCCACTCAACTGTGGACCAAGCATACTATTCATCCCTCCATCGACGGATCGCTGAGTGTGGGGGTGGCCGATATGGATTTTGATGGAGACATGGACATAGTAGTAGGGGAGTGGAAGGGAGCGAACAAACTGTTTGGGTTTGAGAATGATCTGTGTGCCAGTGGTGACTGGATCACCCACACGATCGATGCGGGTGGCAATGGCCTGGATCATCACGACGGATCGCAACTGGTGGATATCGATGATGATGGTGACCTGGACATAATCACCATAGGGTGGGACAACATCACTCCCCGCATATTTGAAAACTTGAGCGATCCTGTGGTTCAGAATTTACCTCCTGTGCTAAATGCCCCGTCAAACCAGTCCTTCCAGTCAGGAGCAGCTGTCAATTACCAGATAAGCGGTGCTGACCCGAATCCCGGCGATGTGCTTACCTATAGTGCCACCGGTTTGCCTGGGAATCTGACCATTGACGGAACCACCGGTCTGATCAGCGGGCAGTTAACTGCAACGTTAGGAGACTACCCGGTCACCGTGCGCTTAACTGATCAGGATGGCTTGTTTGATGAAAAACAGTTTACTATTTCAGTCACCGGTGCCGGCAACGTAGCTCCGGAATTGACCAATCCGGGAAACCAGGTTTATAATGGAGGAAGTATTGTGAGCCTGCAAATCGAAGGAAGTGATCCCAATTCCGGTGATATCCTAAACTACAGCGCAACTGGATTACCCACCGGGCTTAGTATGGACGCCTCTAGTGGTTTGATTAGTGGAACGTTAACTGCCACAGCGGGGAATTATCCTGTTACAATCAGAGTTACGGATCAGGAAGGTCTGTTTGAAGAGGAGCAATTCACTATAGTTATCACTGATTTTGAAACGTTGCTCCGTATTAATTCAGGAGGACCGGGTTTCACTTTTGGCTCTGAAAATTGGGCCCAGGATCAATATTTTAACAGTGGTGCTTTATTTAGTACCACCGCTGCCATAGCAGGAACTACCAATGATCAGCTATACCAAACAGAACGATTTGCTGAAAACGGAACCATGAGTTATGCCGTCCCATTACCCGCGGGTGAATACCAGGTACGTTTACATTTTGCCGAGATTTACCATACCGCTGCGGGGGCCAGGATTTTTGATGTGGATATTGAAAACGGACAAGCCACACTTACCGACTATGACATATTTGTGGCTGCAGGAGGAGCTAATACTGCCAGAATAGAAACCTTTATGGTTACGGTTAATGACGGTACACTTAACATTGATTTTAGTTCAACAACAGAGTTAGCCAAGATATCCGGAATTGAGATCAGTGGAGCCGGAAACGTGGCCCCGGTAGTTTCCAACCCTGGAAATCAATACTATAATGTTGGCAGTATGGTGAGCTTACAACTTCAGGGTCAAGACTTGAATCAGGGTGATGTACTGAGCTATTCAGCCTCAGGCTTGCCAGCCGGTCTCTCAATTAATGCCGGAAGTGGATTGATCAATGGTACCTTATCTGCTCCTGTGGGTGATTATCAGGTGGTAGTACGAGTTACTGATCAGGAAGGACTCTTCGATGAAGAATCATTCGTTATTTCAGTAACTGAATTTAACACCTTCCTTCGTATCAATGCTGGCGGTCCGGGTTTTAGCTTTAATGGTGAAGAATGGATGGCGGATCAGTATTTCAACGGGGGAGAGGTATTCAGCACCACTGATGCCATCGCAGGAACATTAAACGACCAGCTGTATCAGACAGAACGTTTTAACGAAACCGGAGCGCTAAATTATGCGATCCCCGTCAGTTCAGGAGATTACCTGGTGGAATTACATTTTGCTGAGATATATCATGAAAATGCCGGAGACAGGGTCTTTGATGTGGACATTGAATCGGGTCAGGGTACTTTAGTTGACTATGACATTTTTGTGGCCGCTGGTGGTGGCTACACGGCGATAATCGAAAGCTTTAATGTAACCGTGTCCGACGGGGTTTTGGATATTGCATTTAACAATAAAACTGAACTGGCGAAAATTTCAGGGATTGAGATCAGCGGGGTATCCTCTGACAATCAACCCCCGGAGGTAGTACCAGTAGTGGCTCAAACCGTGGCAGAAGGAGGAACACTGGAAGTGAATATTACCGCTACAGACCCCGATGGTGAGATTCCCTCTCTGATGGTGGATGTACTGCCGCCGTTCGCCAGCTTTACAGATAATTTAAACGGTACCGGCAGCTTGAATTTAAGTCCGGGATTTAATGATCGGGGTACCTATAATATTACTGTTACCGCCACCGATCCTTCCGGGTTGACAGACAGCGAAATAATAATCATACAAGTTATTGACGGGAACGGAGCACCTATATTGCAGCCTATAAGCAATGTTCTTATATCAGAGGGTGAACAGGTCAGCGTTCCGCTATCGGCTTCTGATCCGGATGGTGAGAAACTCACACTATCCATAAGCGATGCTCCGGATTTTGTGATTTTTAATGATCACAATGATGGTACCGGAGAGTTATTGATAACTCCGGGATACCTGGATGCGGGAACATATAGCATGACGGTGGAAGCAATTGATCCGGAAGGTTTAAGGGCTGGCCAGGTAGTCAACATTACCGTTCAGGATGTCAATGGACCACCGGAAGTTGTGGTTCAAACCAATATTACCGTTGAAGAAGGAACAACAGTACAGATTCCAGTGTCATCGGAAGATCCCGATGATGAGGTTCCGAGTTTCTCGTTAACTGATATTCCTCCATTTATTTCTATAATAGATAATGGCAATGGAACGGGTACGCTTGAAATTAGCCCTCCATTTAATGCTTTGGGAAGCTTCAGCTTTTCGGTACGAGCAACGGATGCCAGTGGATTTTTCGGTGAACAGGTGATACAGTTAGTGGTAACTGAAACCGGCAGCTCCGCCAATTGGCAGGTTGAAGCACAAATAGCCAATGCCAATTGTCTGAATGAACTTGGGTCCATAGCGCTTACGGTTACCGGCGGTCTGGGAGAGTTGAGCTATCAGTGGTCCCATGGCGCAGAAACCAAGGATCTGCAGAACTTATCCGCAGGTGTGTATTCGGTAACTATTACTGACCAAAAGGACAATGTAACTACCAGATCATTTACCGTGAATGTTCAACCCGGACCACAAAAACCTACTATTAGCAATCAGGATGGCATACTGACATCGGAGGTAGTTGCTTTCAGTTACCAATGGCATTTTGATGGAGAGGAAATTGATGGAGCTACGGGCCGTACGCTGGAACCCACCCTGGCTGGAGAATATTCATTGGCAATTACAGATGACCTTGGCTGTGTTTCCCAGTCTGACCCCATCACCGTTGATTTTGAGTTAAACTCCCTCAGTTTTTACCCCAACCCCAGCAGTGGTGATATGAAGATGAGCCTGACCCTGGTCGAGGACCAGCAGATTACCTTCAGACTGATAGATGATACTGGAAAAGATCACATTTTAGGTGTTTTTGACCTAAAAGCAGGCCGGCATGTGATAGACCTTACATTGGACGAATCACTGGCTAACGGAGCCTATACAATTCTAACGGATCAACCGGGATTTGAAAAGAGCGCATACCGCATACTTTTAATCAGATAGCGGTCAACCTTACATACCTCATTGCATATTGGATTTTAAATTTTTCCCCGGGCACAATTTTGTTTATTTTGCTCGTGAATCAATTAGATTGTAGTGTTATACATTCAGTTTTAGATAATTTTTTATGAAGAAAAGAGTATTAATAACCGGGGGCGCTGGATTTTTAGGTTCTCATCTTTGTGACAGGTTCTTGAAGGAGGGCTTTAGTGTACTTTGCATGGACAACCTGTTAACAGGGTCAAAAGATAATATAGAACACCTGGTGGGGAATGAAGACTTTCAATTTTTCCACAATAACGTTTCAGAATACGTACACGTACCCGGAGAACTGGATTATATCCTGCATTTCGCTTCTCCCGCCAGCCCCATTGACTATTTGAAGATGCCTATCCAGACGTTGAAGGTAGGATCACTAGGTACCTTGCACCTTTTAGGGCTGGCCAAACAAAAAAAGGCTACGATTCTGGTAGCCAGTACTTCAGAAATATACGGAGATCCATTGATACATCCTCAAACTGAGGATTACTGGGGTAATGTAAATCCAGTGGGGCCGCGGGGGGTATACGATGAGGCCAAACGCTTCCTGGAAGCTATAACTATGGCATATCACACCTTTCATGGATTGGATACGAAGATTGTGAGGATCTTTAATACCTATGGACCCAGGATGAGACTAAATGATGGCCGGGCACTTCCCGCCTTTATAGGCCAGGCACTAAGAGGGGAGGATATTACCGTGTTTGGAGATGGAAGTCAAACCCGGTCTTTTTGCTACGTGGATGACTTAATCGATGGCATTTACCGGCTGCTTCTCAGTGATTACAACCAACCTGTCAATATCGGTAATCCGGACGAGATTACTATTCTGGAATTTGCTGAGGAAGTGGTGAAACTCACCGGATCCAAATCCAAGATTATATTCAAGGATTTGCCCAAAGACGATCCCAAGCAAAGGAAACCGGATATAACGCGTGCTAAGGAAATATTGGGATGGTCTCCTAAGTTCTCAAGGTCGGAAGGCTTGATTCCCACCCTGGAATACTTCAAAAATAAAGTTGAATCGTTGGATAAGGCCGGACTGGAAGAATAACCAGGAAGCTCTTCTGAATTACTTCCCGGTACCCGACAGTACTACCGGGATAGTTTTCAGCAGAATGCGGAAATCCATCCAGATGTTGTAGTGATCGGTGTAAAAAACATCGGTGCTAAGTGCATCATCCAGTAACATGGAGTCATTCTGACGCCCGGTAACCTGCCATAAGCCGGTCATGCCGGGCTTCATCAGGAACCTTCTGTACTGCCACTCATTGTATCCTTCAAGTTCATACTTAAAGTAAGGCCGTGGTCCCACCAAGCTCATATCGCCCTTAAGTACATTTATGAGTTGAGGCATTTCATCCATTGAGTACTTTCTCAGGAATTTACCAAGACCGGTAATTCGGGGATCATTCGCTAATTTCCCGGTGTGAAGTCCATTTTTAGTACGGGTGGTGGCCATGATTTCGTGATGTGCGCCACTGTTTATTTTCATGGATCTGAACTTGTACATTTTGAACAGCTGGCCTTCTTTTCCCACCCGGAATGAAGTATGTATGGCTGGACCTTTTGAGGTAAGTTTGACTGCCAAGGCAATGATTATTGCCGGGATTAACGATACAAGCCCGATCAAAATAGCTCCTAGCACGTCCACCATACGTTTATAAACCAGATCAAGTCTTTGATAGTCTCTTGAAATAAATGGAACTGTTTCTACTGATCTTTCTTTTTGGTTATAAACCCCTGTAAACATCATGTTATAGTGAGTTGAACTTATTTTCACCGGCAGGGATGTTTCTTTAGCTAATTGTACCAACTCTAACAGACGTTCTTTACTGATTTTATTGATTAGAACGCAAATTTCATCTGCTTTAAACGAGGCTGCTCTAAATGAGACATCCTGGGTTCTCCCCTCTACCGGGTAACCAAAAATGGTGGTCCCGTGCTTACCAGGATCATCATCCAGGAATACAATGTCTTCTACGTCATTCCTGTCGTTTAGGATTCTGGCGGCATAAAGTTTAGCGGCGGACCCAGCACCCAAAATAATTATTCTACGGGGTGGTTTAAGCGTGCTCAGACTTTTGTTGCTCTTTATTAGATACCTGAAAATCATCCTACCGGTGAAGGTGAACAACACCCCACTTACGGTAAACCACATGATAAACTCACGGAATGTAGCGGTTAGTTGACCGTCTACGAAAAAGAATGCCAAAACGATAATGAATACATCGGCATAAAAAAATGATTTGACAATGTAAAAGAATTGCTTGGCTCGTGTTTGGATGACATGGTGAATATAGAGGCCACTATAAACAAATAGCGTTAAGATTATGAAAACCAAAGTGGCGTATAAAATGACCTTATCTATGTTGGTGGTCAGAAATGCCTCATTACCAAGTACGCCTTTGATTAATTTTGCCCGTGTGAATTCATAACAGGTAAATAGTACCAGGGTAATTGACACCAGATCAAACGTCATTATAGGAAAATACCTCTTAAACAAACGAAAATTGTCTGTTCCTTGAGATTCTGCACGATGTCCTACCACCGAACTGTTTGCCTTAATTCTTTCAGGCAAAGACATGGTTCTGGAACCTTCAATTACATCAACATCACTGGTATATTGGAAAACTTCCGGCATTAATAAAAATATTAATATATTTTCTTAAAAATGTTCAATACAAATATAACTATTATTATACAATATAACAAACCATAGATAAAATATCATTTAAGTTATTTTTACTAAAAAATAAACAATGGAACTAGGTTGGGGGTTTGCATCTCAACCCGCGGCTTTGTCAAATATCAGATTTTCTGAAAAGAGGTTACTATACCCTTAATCAAGGCACTGCTAAAACCCTGATGCTCCATTTCGTTGAGCCCTGCTATGGTACAGCCCTGAGGTGTGGTAACCAGGTCTATTTCACGTTCCGGGTGTTGCTTTCGCTCCATTACCAGAGAAGCTGCTCCTTTTGCGGTCTGGCAGGCAATTAGTTCCGCTGTTTTAGCATCAAAGCCTATTTCTATTCCTCCCTGAATAGCGGCCCTTATGAAGCGCAGTGCAAATGCAATGCCACAGGCCCCCAGTGCGGTAGCAGCATCCATCAGTTCTTCGTGGATCACCGCCACCTTCCCCAGATGCTCAAAAATGGCCTTTACCTGGTCCATCTCCTCCTGTGTACTGTTCACGCTGCTGATGCAGGTCATAGATTCCTGAATAGCGATTGCGGTGTTCGGCATCACCCTGAATACTTTAATACCCGGCCCCACTACCGATGCTATGTGACCCATGGAGATTCCGGTAACCACAGAGATCAACATTGGCTTACTGGCACCAATTACCTCCTTGATTTCATGCAATACCTCATCGACTTGCTGGGGCTTTACTGCTACTATTACCATTTTGGCGGAACTGGCGGCTACCCGGTTATCCAGTGTGGTAACTACCCCCTGTGTTTTTAAGTGATCAATTCGAGCGAGTTTTCGACGGGTGACAATTAAA
>JAUIKU010000249.1 GCA_030430675.1 Bacteroidia bacterium
TATTGATGCAATCCATGGGCCAATATACTCTGGCTGAAGTTTATCTCACCCAAACCGTTAACCTTCGCCGTAACATCTATGGAAACCAGCACCGGCAGGTAGCTGAGGCACTGAATAACCTGGCCAGCCTGTATCAGGTGATGGGGAACTTTGAAAAAGCCGAAAGCAATTATCGTCAGGCGGAAAAGATATTTGAAAAAACCCTGGGTGACCATAGTCCCGATTATGCCACCGTATTAAACAACTTAGGGGATTTCTACGTGGCAGTAATGGAATTTGAGAAGTCCAGACCATACTATGAAAAAGCCCTAAGCATTTTTGAGGAGACATTTGGAACCCAACATCCACTCTATGCCAATACCCTGAACAACATTGCCAGCTTAAACAGAAAAACGGGTTCCTTCAAGGAAGCTGAGGCACTTTATATGAAAACACTGGAGGTTGACGAAATTACGGTAGGAAAGAACCACCCCTCCTATGCTACTTCTCTGAACAATCTGGCGATACTTTATGTAGCTACCAAAAAATATCAAAAAGCGGAGCCGCTGTATCTTGAATCCATAAAGATCAAGGAAGCTACTTTGGGAAAAAGTCATCCTTCTTATGCCATGTCTTTGAATAACCTGGCATTGATGTATATGACATTAGGACAGTACCAAAAAGCCGAACCTTTGTTCCTGGAGGCAATATCCAATCAACTGCATCAGATAAACACCATTTTTCCTGCCTTAACAGAAAAGGAAAGAGAAGCGTTTTATAACACCCTCAGGTCCGACCTGGAACGATTTAATACCTTTGCAGTGCTGCATTCTCTGGACAATCCCGGCATGGCTGGTGAAATGTTCAACAACCAGCTGACCACTAAAGCCCTGCTGTTCAATGCCTCCGACAAGATGCGGAACAATATACTTGCCAGCAATGACGAAGAGCTGATCAATGATTTTGCACACTGGAGAGACCTGCGGGAAAAGCTGGCACGCCTGTATCAGCTACCCAAGATAGATTTGGAAAAGAAGCAGCAGGAAATGCAGCAGCTCGAACAGGAAGTCGAGGCATTGGAGAAAAGCCTTTCCCAGCGATCATCGATATTCGCCAGGGAAAATGACCGGCGCAAACTCACCTGGCAGCAGGTAAGAGATCAGTTGGGTAAGGATGAGGCAGCCGTGGAAATAATCAGGTTCAGACGGTATAAGATAGATCCGGAGGGAAAAAGCAAAGTTACTAAAGACTACAATGTACCGGAGTTCCTGAACTACGGATTTACCGATGAGGTGCTGTATGCGGCATTAATTGTAGACGCAACTACCACGGAGTACCCGAAGCTGGTGCTTTTGGAGAACGGTAAGGAACTTGAAAACCGCTATCTGTCATATTATAAAAACGCCATTCACTACGTGGTAAATGATCAGAACTCCTATCAGCAATACTGGGCCCAGATTGGACAGCAACTCCCGGAACAGATAAAGAGAGTATATTTTTCTCCCGATGGTGTGTATAACAAGATTAACCTGAACGCGATCCGCATCCCCAATACCAAAAAGTACCTGATTGACGATCTTTCGATCACTCCTATCACCAGCACCCGTGACCTGGTAGAAAAAGAGGCCAGCACCAACACCAAGGGTCAGGTAGTGCTGCTGGGTAACCCTGACTTTGTATGGAACGGGGTAGAACCACCGGCCACCGGCAATAGCCAGGAAATAATGGACTACCTGGATCCGCTACCCGGAACTGAAAATGAAGTACTGGAGATTGCTGAGCTGCTCGACCAGGAAAACTGGCCCTCGGAACTTCTGACAGGAGCCGAAGCACGGGAAACTGCCCTTAAAAACCTAAAAGACCCCAGGGTATTACATATCGCCACCCATGGATATTTTTCATCTGAAGTGCTGAATGTTCCGGGAAACAACCCCCTGCTAAATTCAGGTTTGCTGTTGTCAGGTGCCAGTAATGCCTTGTTCTATCGACGTAACCAACTTTCGTTTGACCAGGAAGAAGATGGGATCCTTACCGCCTATGAAGCCATGAATCTGGATCTGGACCGGACGGAACTTGTGGTCTTGTCCGCCTGTGAAACCGGTTTGGGTACCGTAAAGAACGGAGAAGGGGTATATGGCCTGCAAAGGGCCCTGAAAGTGGCCGGCGCCGAAAATATTATACTCTCCCTGTGGCGGGTAGATGACCATACTACTCAAAAACTGCTGTATTACTTTTACCAGGGTTGGCTGCAGCACCATGACAAGCACAAAGCCTTTAAGCAAGCACAAATCAGGCTAAGAGAGGAGTTTCTGTATCCCTATTACTGGGCTGCCTTTGTTATGATCGGGGCATAGAGCAGAGGGCAGAGGGCATAGAGCAGAGGGCAGAGGGCATAGGGCAGAGGGCAGAGGGTAGAGGGCAGAGGGCATAGAGCATAGAGCATAGAGCATAGAGCATGGGGGCAGAGAGCATAGGGCAAAGAGCATAGGGCAGAGAGCATAGGGCAGAGAGCATAGGGTACACCTAAAAAGTTGTGGGGTTAATAGCGTAAAGCACCAAGAGCAAACCACGGCGCTCACGGCTCACAGCACAGCGCTCAATACCAAATAGTTTGGCGGTTTTAAAAGAAGCGTTTATTTTCAGATGCTCAATCTCTCAATATCTTGGTGCGAAACGATCTTAGAGTAACTAAAAACCTGTTGTGGTTCTTCTTCGCGGTATTGGTGGCTTACCTGCTATCTGTACTGGCAGGAGTACTGATCCCTTTGGCGATGGCATTATTTTTAGCTATTCTGCTTCAACCCATTTTAGCCTGGTTTGAAAGAAAAAATGTCGGGTTCGGAATTAGCCTTTCCGTAATATCCATTTCCAGTCTGACCGCTCTGGCACTATTTGGAATGCTGGTGTATCAGACCGGTAAAAGCCTGATGGAAGAAAAAGACAAACTGCTGTCACAAATCAATCTCAAGCTAAGCTCAGTACTGGAACGGATCAACCATTTACCGGGGGTTTATGTGGAGTCTTCCGATATCGTAGACAACCTGGGGCAGTTGCTCAGTTCGGATCTCCTGGTCGAGTCGTCCGGAACGTTTGCCGGGATGTTGGGCAGCTTTACCGGTTCATTCTTAATGACCGCACTCTACCTGATTGCTTTTTTGAGCGGAATCCTAAAATATGAGCAGTACATCCATTATTTACAGGACGACGAAAAAGATTCTCAGAAAATGCTGGAAGGATTTGAGCAGATAAAAGAGTCTATTGTTACCTACATAAAGGTGAAGTTTTTGATGAGCCTGTTTACCGGTATTGGTTATGGCTTGATCTGTTGGGTGTTCGGTATTGATTTTGCCTTGTTCTGGGGATACCTGGCTTTTGTACTCAATTTTATTCCCACAGTAGGATCTATAATTGCCACCATCCCTCCCCTTTTGCTGGGTCTGATTCAATTGGGCTCCCCGGGCGCGGTACTGGGCCTTCTTGGTTTGCTGCTGGTGGTACAGTTTACTTTTGGCAATATTATCGAACCCAGGCTGATGGGAAGCAGCCTGGCCCTAAACACGGTGGTGGTGATACTGGGTCTGGTTTTCTGGGGGTACTTATGGGGAGTAATTGGAATGGTTTTATCCGTGCCGATGTTAGTACTGGTAAAGGTTATTCTTACCCAGTTCGACGATGCCAAGATCGTGGTAAGGTTGATGGGCACTTCCAATATAAATACCTGAGACAACTTTAGGGAGGGTTTTAGCGTAAGCATTAGGGCGTAAGAAAAGCGAAGTATATGGATAAACTGATACAGAAGAAAGACGTGGAGCATCTGGAAGAGTTCCCGTTCAAAACTCATCTCAGTTTTGAACCAATAATAAAGTACTGGGAAGATCTGGCCCTACAAGGGTCCAAGGAGGAAAAAGACTATGCCAGGTCGATACTGGCAGCAGCGGATAAGGTACCTGCCATACGGAAACCCATAAAAAACCACGAATCTTTTGTCAAAAAACATCGTGAAGTAGTGGACAAGTTATTGTCTGCAATATTTCCCAAAGCCCTCAAATTAAACGAAATAAAAGCCGTCACAGCCCCCTTTCTCTTTGATACCATCGCTGCTTCACCGAGATTTCAAAAAATTCTGGATTCCAACCAGGGATGCCTGGGCAAGCCTTATAATTTCGATCCCTCACTGATCAATTATGCTAAATTCATCCATGCCAACCGCTCGGTGCTGGAAAAGTATTATCAGCGAGTTTTGCCCTTGGAAACTCCTTTTATTTTCCGTTTAAAAGACCCTGAAACTGAGCTTGATATTTACTATAAAATGACCATAAATGCCGATTTTGTAGATATCAGGTCGAAGGGGGAGTTGAAAGCACTGAGTGAGGAGGAAATCGATCATTTACTGGACAACCTAGCCGATGTCAAACTCTGGCGGAAATACCTTCCCCCCGAGAACTTCGAATTTAACGGATTCGTGGTTTGTACCCTGGTCAATGTGACGCTTAACGAAGTGCTTTCCCAGTTGAAGAACAATCTGCTGGAAAGCAACGCATTGCTATCTGAAAACAACTTTCAGAAAATACGTGGTAACGTCAGAAGTCTCTTCAAGATAAAAGATCTCAGAGTCGGGCTCGGGGTATTCTCGGAAGACCAGGGCATATCCAATTTTGGTCACTGGAGTTGGAGAGATGTAATTTGTAAAGGACAAATCAAAAATATCGGAGACGAATTCCAGGGTTCCATATACAAACAGGTACAGGAAAGCGGTGGCGCAATTATTCTGGAAAACGTCGAAAATATCGAGAGCCCCACCGGTATTGAAAAGGCCATAATTGATACCTGCATAAAGAGTCTGATAGTTGCTCCGCTGAAATATAATGAGCAGATCATCGGTTATCTGGAACTTGGTTCCTGCTCACTAAAGGCTCTCAATTCATTAAGTATGGCCCGGGTAAAAGACATTCTTCCGCTTTTCTCGGTGGCCATCCAAAGGAGTGTTGAGGAACGGGAAAACCGCATCGATGCGGTGATCATGGAGAAATTTACCGCCATTCACAGCAGTGTGCAATGGCGTTTTCAGGAAGCAGCTGAAAACTACCTGAAAGGCCTGGAAAAAGGTCAGCAGGACGTTGAAATAAAGCCCATAGTTTTTGAGGATGTATATCCACTCTATGGCATGGCTGATATCAGGGATTCTTCCGTGCATCGGAACATGGCAATCCAGGCGGACTTGACTTCGCAGTTACAGCTGGCCCAAAAAATTGTATTAAAAGTAAAAGCCCTGGAAGACTTCCCTATTCTGGAGGAAATAAATTTCAGGATCGAGAAATTGATCACTTCAATCAGCCAGCATTTGCGGTCACAGGATGAGACCAGGGTTTTCCGGATTTTAAATCAGGAGGTAGAGCCATTTATGGAGTACATTACTAAGCAATACCCATCAATTGCCAAGGATGTGACCAACTATAAAAGTGCTCTCGATCCCAAACTGGGAGTGGTCTACCAACAACGCAAGTTGTATGAACAAAGTGTAACGAAAATAAATGCTACCCTAAGCGAGTTCCTGGATGCCAAACAGAAAACCGCTCAACATATGTACCCCCACTATTTTGAGAAGTACAAGACCGACGGAGTGGATTATAACATCTATGTGGGGAAGTCGCTTTTCAAGAAAGGTGATTTCAATCAGATGTGCCTTTCAAACATCAGGTTATGGCAGCTGATGCTTATGGTAGAAATGACACAATTAACCGGAAAGCTGGAACCCGAGCTTCCCGTTCCGTTAAGTACTGCTCAGCTAATCCTGGTTCACGATGAGCCATTATCCATCAGATTCAGGGTAGATGAAAAGAAATTCGATGTTGACGGAGCCTATAATATGCGTTACGAGATCATCAAAAAAAGAATTGACAAGGCGTTTATTAAAGGAACCAAGGAAAGAGCCACTCAACCGGGCACGGTAACTGTGGTATATACCAACCCAGAAATTCATAAGGAATATCAAAAATATTGTGAGTTTCTGGAATTCAAAGGATTGATCGAGAAGAATGTTGAGCATTTCACGCTGGAAGACACACAGGGTGTTACCGGTTTGAAAGCGCTTCGTATCACTGTTAAACCCGATCTGATGGAGCCGGTAGGCACCTCCGAGATCGAGGAAATA
>JAUIKU010000250.1 GCA_030430675.1 Bacteroidia bacterium
AGATACTAAAGGTCCCATAACGGTCAGTAGAACAAGCAATGCACCAAGTCAATCTATTACTGTGCGATACCATATCAGTCTATCTTGACTTATATGAAAATCGCTCTTATTCATTCTCAACCGCTCTACCTAAAAGGCCTCTCATTACTGCTTAATCAAGCTATTGATGATCTTACCATTGTCGCCACCGCAAGCAGTTTAAGGAGCCTTATCCACCATCATCAGGGGGTTATAGTCGACGTAATTGTATGGGATATCCCAGGCCATCACGTACTTACGCCTGGGACCAGATTGCTGAAAGAGTGCTTTCCCCTGGCCAGAATACTAGTGCTGGTAGCCAGTAAAAATGCTGTCTATGCAGGCTTGTTGGAAACCCTGGGGGCAGACAAAGTGCTCCCGGCGGATTGCGAATTGGCTGATCTATGCAATGCCATTTTAAACATTCACAAGAGCTATGCACCTCCTCCATCTTCCAATCATGTACAAGAGCCGGACTTAGCCGAGGGTGAGGTGGTCTTGGAATCTCGGGAAATTGAATTCCTGGAATCTCTCAATATGGGATTATCTATGGGGCAAATCGCCAAAAAAACCAAAGCGAGGAAGGCTCACCTGGCTGTACTCCTGCGTTCTTTGAAGGGTAAGCTGGGGGTGAAAACCCGGGACCAGCTGATAAAAAAAGCGCTGCGGCAACAACTAATCGGTTCAAAAAAATTTCAAGGAAAACCATGAACTTCTATGATAAAACTAACTTGATCCTTCGTCTGGACCAAATGATCCGCCTCAGATTCAGAGGCAACGCCGATTCTTTGTCTCGCAGGCTTGGAGTTAGCAGAAGTACATTTTTTCGATTGCTCGATGATATGAAGAGTTTAAATGCCCCCATTGAATACGACGAAACCGGACAGTTTTATTACTATAAAAAAGTGGGTCGATTTCACTTTGGATTCTACAAGAAACAGCAGAAACCCTATCAACCTGTTAATTTCCGAAGATAATCCGGCACCCGCGACCAATTTCTTGGATTAACTCAACAAAGTACCGAAGTAGGTAAAAACCGAAAAATCCAATTTTTCTTTAACCAAAGAGTGGTAATTTTAACCATGTACAATTTGATGAAGCCACAGGTATGAGGCTGTTGCTCTTAATTTTACAGGTCACAATTTTTCTTCTGACAGCTGCCCCTTCATTTGCTCAGGAAAAAACTCAAAACAGGGTCGACCAGCTAAACGAACTCTTCAAGAAAACGCTTAACAAGGATCCGATTCAGGCATTGGAATATACCAGAGCCGCCCTTGATATTGCTGATTCGATAGGTTACGACCGGGGTATCGCTTACGCCATGAATAACCTGGGGGTTATTCAAAATAGGATTGGCAACCTCGATAAAGCGCTGGAATACTTCTTTAACTCAATGCGGCTACATCAGGCAATCGATAACCAGGATGGGTTAGCTGCTACCCTAAATAACATAGGAACCGTTTACTCCGCCAAAAAAGACCACCAGAAAGCCCTGGAATATTTTCTGGATGCCTATCGTATTGTTGAAGATCTGGGAGACACTACTCGTCTTATCGGTTCACTGAACAATATTGGAAATGTACATTTGGCAGAGCATGAAGACGATCTGGCAAAAGAGTACTACCTGGCATCGCTGAAACTCTACAATAATGTGCAGAATAAGTACCAGGTATTCGATCCTCACACCAATGTCGGGAATACCTACTTCCGCAATGGACATTACGACAGTGCGCTGTATTTCTATAACAAATCTCTTTTAATTGAGCAGGCCAATGAAAACAAAGTAGGTGAAGCACAGGCACTGCATCATATCGGGGTAACCTATGAACAACTGGGCCGGCACAATACCGCGGTGAATTACCTGGTTGATGCCCTCCAGCTGGCGCAAACAGTAAACGCCAAACCGCTATTAATGGATATTTACAAATCATTAAGTGACACCTATTTTAATCAAAGAAACTGGTTACTGGCGAAAGATTACCTGTTACTGCATGGTATGGTGAAGGACAGTATTTACAATGAAGAAAGCAACCGGCGGATCTCACAACTTGGTCGGACTTTTGAAATGGAACAACAGGAGCAACAAATAGAACTGCTTAGGAAAGAAAGTGAAATACAGCAGCTACAGCTCAAAAACAATCGCAACAGTATTTTGGCAATTGTCTTGGGAGCCACTGTTCTTTTTTGCCTGGTGGTGTTTTACTATCTCAAGAATCAGTCAAACCAAAAAACCCGGGCACTGCTGGCTGCAAAAAACAAGGAAATTACCGAAAGTATCCATTACGCTCAAAGTGTTCAGTCTGCAATTCTGGACGAAGAGGCCATCAAAAAGAGTTTCCCGGAATCATTTATACTATACAAACCCAAGGACATAGTAAGTGGAGATTTCTACTGGCACGCAAAATTGAACGGTTCTGATATTCTGGCCTCTGTGGACTGTACCGGACATGGCGTGGCCGGAGCATTTATGACGGTTATCGGAAACTCGCTGCTTAATCAAATTGTGGTGGAAGAAAAGGAATCAACGCCCGCCAGCATACTTGAAAAACTCGATAACAAACTGCGTCAAACACTGAAGGACAAACAAGTGGATATTAGTAATCATGGCATGGACATCGCTATTTGCAAGATCGATAACAGTCACAAAAAGCTGACTTTTGCCGGTGCCAGGAGTGACCTCTATTTCATCCGAAACGGTTCCATAAACGAAGTAAAAGGTGACCGGCATACCATTGGTGAAAACCTGAATGACGATTCCAAGGAATTTCAGCAACAGGAAATCTGTTTTCAGTCCAATGATATTTACTACCTATCGTCAGACGGGTTTGCAGACCAATTTGGGGAACGGTCGAATAAAAAGTTTATGAAGAGAAAGTTCAAAGAATTGTTGGCCTCAATACACCATCATAACCTCAACAATCAGCAACAACTTCTAGAGAAAGAACTGGAACAATGGAGGGGCAAACTGGAACAAACAGATGATATCCTGGTGATGGGAATCAGACTGTCTAATGGTCACCCAGAACATCGTAATAATTAATAAATTCTCCGCTACCTTTAACCGAAAGGTCAGACCAGGCTGCTCCTGCAAAGTTTATGTGAACCACTGAGCCAGGGCTCATCCCTCCGATCTCCGAAGGACAAAGATAATCCGCAGCATAAGTAATCGCAGGATTATGACCGACCACCAATATAGTCTTGTGCTGCTGATTGAGATTACCCAAATAACCGATAAATTCTCTGACGCTGGCCTGATACAAACCTTCAACACTTTGAATTTCAGTTAACGCATAATCCAGTTGATGAGCAACCAATTCAGCTGTCATCCGAGCCCTTTCTGCCGGACTGGTAACAATTACGTCTGGTACTGTCCCCTCATCGCTTAAGTACTTACCCAACAAGGAAGCCACTTTCATACCCTCCGAGGTTAATTTCCGGTCTATATCCTGATTGGTTTCACTGTATTTTTCAGCATGTGCATGACGTATGAGAAAAAGATTTTTCATGTATCTGATGTATCGAAGATTGGTTGAGCTATCGGCTACAAGTACGGTATAATTTAGCTCGATTACTTCCCGCTGCTTGCTTTTTTTAAAAAAAATTAGGGATATTTGGAGCTCTTCAAAAATTACAATCAGACAAGAAATGGCCAAGAATTTGGTAATTGTGGAGTCGCCGGCTAAGGCTAAAACTATCGAAAAGTATCTTGGGAAAGACTATACCGTGGCTTCCAGTTATGGCCATGTAAGGGATCTTCCCAAAGGAGATAATGCTATCGATAAGGAAAATGGGTTTAAACCCACCTATGAAATAAGCAAGGATAAAGTCAGCGTAATCAAAGCCTTAAAAAGTCTGGCAAAAAACGCAGAAATGATCTACCTGGCCAGTGATGATGACCGGGAGGGAGAAGCCATTTCCTGGCATTTGAAAGAAGCTTTGGATCTTAATGATGCCAAGACCAGACGAATAGTATTCAGAGAAATCACCAAGAATGCAATAATAAATGCTATTGAAAACCCCCGGGGCATTGATCACGATCTGGTAAATGCACAGCAGGCAAGAAGGGTATTGGATAGACTTGTGGGATTTGAACTAAGCCCAATCTTGTGGAAAAAAATTAAGACCGGCCTGTCGGCGGGAAGGGTACAATCGGTAGCGGTAAGGCTAATTGTTGAACGAGAAAGAGAGATTGAAAAGTTCTCACCCAAGATCTCCTTCCGGGTTACGGCTGAATTTGAATTGGAAAACGGGAAAGTTCTACAAGCCGAATTGAGTTCCAGATTCAAAACTGAAGAGGAGGCTACCGAATTTTTAAACCAATGTAACGGAGCAGACTTTAGTATTAAAAACCTGGAAACAAAGCCAGGTAAAAGGTCCCCGGCACCACCCTTCACCACTTCTACCCTGCAACAGGAGGCCAGCCGAAAACTGGGCTTCTCTGTAGCACAAACCATGACAGTGGCACAAAGACTGTATGAAAGCGGTTACATAAGTTATATGCGGACCGATTCAGTAAACCTAAGTCAGGAAGCTGTGCAGGCGGCAAGTGCGGAAATCGCCAGTAACTATGGTCAGAATTATGTAAAAACCAGGGTTTACAAAACAAAATCTCAGAGCGCTCAGGAAGCACATGAAGCAATAAGGCCCACTAATTTTGGTGAAAAAAGCCTGGGTGCTAACCACAATGAGCAACGCCTTTACGAATTAATATGGAAACGGGCCATAGCGTCCCAAATGGCTGATGCCGCAATTGAAAAAACCATCGCTCAGATCGGCATATCGACTGTACCCCAGGTATTAACCGCCCAGGGTGAAATGATCACCTTCGATGGCTTCCTCAAAGTATATATGGAATCCACTGACGAAGACGATGAAGACGGTCAAACCAAGGGAGTGCTTCCCCCCTTGTCCGTGGGTCAGTCACTGGACTTGAAAACCATGCGCTCAAGAGAAGGGTTTAGCAGACCTCCTGCCAGGTACACAGAGGCAAGTCTGGTAAAAAAACTGGAGGAAATGGGTATTGGAAGACCCTCCACCTATGCCCCTACGATATCTACCATTCAAAAACGGGATTATGTAGTGAAGGAGAGTCGTGAAGGTGTGGAACGAAGCTACAGGGAAATACTGCTGGAAAACCAGGAGGTAACCAGCAAAACCAAAACTGAAATTACCGGAACAGAGAAAAACAAACTTTTCCCTACCAATACCGCTATGGTGGTAAACGATTTTCTCACAGAGCATTTTGACAATATTGTTGACTACTCATTCACCGCCCGAGTGGAAAAGGAGTTTGATGAAATTGCCCGGGGAGGTAAGCCGTGGGACCAGATGATCGATGCGTTTTACGGAAACTTTCACCCTCAGGTTGAAAAGACCGAATCACTGGAAAGAGCAGAAGTCAGGGGAGCCCGGGAACTTGGAAAAGACCCTGAGTCGGGCAAACCTGTATATGTGAAACTGGGGAAGTTCGGTGCTTATGTTCAAATCGGTGAAAATCCCAGTGATGACAATGAGATTAAACCCAGGTATGCCAGTTTGAGAAAAGGGCAGCTCATGGAGAATATCACTCTGGAAGAAGCGCTGGAATTGTTTAAACTCCCGCGTCTGGTTGGTCAATTTGAAGACCTTGAAATAATAGCCGCTATAGGAAAGTTTGGGCCCTATGTTAAACACGACGGCAAGTTTGTCAGTATCCCCAGGGACGAAGACCCACTGTCCATCAGCCAGCAGCGGGCCATTGAGCTTATTTTGGAAAAAAGGAAACTGGAAGCTGAAAAGTATATCAAAACTTTCCCCGAAAATGATACCATCATGGTGTTGAACGGACGTTATGGTCCATATATCAAGGCCGGAAAGAAAAATGTAAAAATACCAAAAGGTAAAGTGCCGGAAGAGCTGACGCTTGAAGAGTGTCTGGAACTGGCGGAGAAAGCACCTGAACGCAGAGGCAGGGCCCGCAAAAAATAATGCCAAAACCAAAACTTGTGGTACTCTCTGGCGCCGGAATAAGTGCTGAGAGTGGTATCCCAACCTTTAGAGACGCCAACGGTCTTTGGGAGGGTCATGATGTAATGGAAGTGGCGTCTCCCGGTGGCTGGGCAGCAGAC